>DAOSOK010000039.1 GCA_035373905.1 Candidatus Ozemobacteraceae bacterium
TACTCGCCGGCCTCGAGCTTTTTCCAGCAGGCGAGAAGCTCTTTCTGCCAGGGTTTGTGGAGGAACAGCCTCGCGAGGGGGGCGGCGGTGATCATGACGCCGTCGTTGAGGTCGGGCTTGTAGGGCAGTTTCGCCACGCGGAGCAGCTCGTCGCGAAAGTCCTTCAGCTCGTGGAGCAGGCTCTCGAGTTCCTCGGCCGCCTTCCGGTCCTTCGCGGACGGGGCCTCGCCCATCCGGGCCCGGACGCGCGCCAGGTCCTTCTCGACGTCGGCGATCTTCGGCTCGACGAAGTCGGTGATGCACGCGTACAGCGTCTGGTCGGTGAGCCGGTGGTAATACACCCACAGCGTGTATGACCCCGACGCCGTCGATAGCGGCCAGTATATCGGCGCCTTCCGCCGGCTCTTCGAGTAGCGCTTCAGGTGATCCGCAAAGAACAGCGCCGGCTTGCGGAAATACTCGCGCAGGGATTTCACCCCGAGGATCTCGCAGATCTCCTGTTCGACGGGCTGGCCGGCGAACACGATCGCGTCGAGAATGCTCCGGACGAGCGGCTCGATGTCGCGGGGATGGCCGGGATCGTCGACGAGGATGCCGTTCTCGGGGAAGGCGACCGGGTAGCCCTCGGGCGGCGCCGCGCAGGGGAGCCCATCGGGGCCGGTCAGCATGCCGGCCGAGCAGGCCGGGAGCGGGTCGAACGGGGCCGGCGCCGGGGGCGGCTCTCGCCCGCCCGTGGCGAGCCGGACGTCGAACCGGCCGAACGCCGCCCCGAACGCCCACGAGACCAGCTCGGCGGTGAGGCCCGCGGCATCCGCCGCAGCATCATCGTCGGCTTCGTACCCATCATCCGCTTCGGCGCCGGCTTCATCAGTATATTTATCGCTATCTATGGCCGCGTCATCACCATCGGCCGGCATCGGGCCGGCTTTCTCGGGGGCGATGGCCCGCCGGTCCTCCTCGCCGATGCCATACAGGTCGAAGCATCGCTCGTCGATCTCGGCCTGGATCGATGCCAACTCTGCATCAACGGCCCTGGCGCGCTCACCCCACATCGCCGCCCGCATAGCGAGTGAATATTCGTGCTTCGATACCTCAGCACGAACGGAAGAGGCATTCCGGATGCATGACAAAAGCGCGGGAAGTTCGAACGCATGCGATGTCTCATTGCGCGTGTCGAGGGACCGCTTCAGCGCCCAGGCCCGCCGGGCCAGCCCCGCGAGCGCCTCCCGGTCGGCCGCCGAAAGCTCCGGCACCGGCGTACGCTGGATGACGCCGACCTCAAATGAGCCGAACGCCATCTGTAAATCGACAAATGCGCGAAAAGTGCTTGAATTAATAATGGCAAGTAAAGAACAAAGCTCTTTTGATGAATCTCCTTCAACGAAAGCTGATGGCCCCTTATCGGCAAAAAGGCATCCAGTGGGCATTATTCGTACGGATAACCCTCCCTGGGTTCTCCGAGGCCAAGTTATTCCGGGTCGAATATAATTACATTCACGGTGCATAACCCAGCTTGCATTGCCCTTGAGGTAAGGAAACTTTTTGATCGCTTCAGCTTCAATTTCACGCCCTTCGTCAATCCAATTCACAATTAAGTAGATATCAGCATAAAACCGGCTGAATTGGCCTCCCTTTGCGAAAGGAAACCATCCTGAGGCAGGGCGTGTGAGCGCTTGATCAGCGAATCTTTCCCAAGAGAGACGAAGATAGCGAAAGTCATTGTTTGTCGAAAGTGCTCGCTGTGCAACACGCCCATCTGACTCAAAGGGTTGAAAAACTCTGAATTTATCGAGAAAATCATCACTTACCCAGTAAGCAAAGGGAGTTCGTGGAACAGCGGTAAAACTTGTGGGATCGACAATGAAGACTTGTTTCCCTTGTTCTAAAGAAGGACTTTCTAATGCAGATCGCAGGGCTACAGTTTTGTCGGCAGCACCAAGAAGACGAATAAATATAGTATTCATTGTATAATACTCTTTTCCAGGCAGTAGGCGGCGACTTCTACCATGGCGTTGTCGAGGACGCCGTGGCCGAGGTCGGCGAAGACGGCGGGCGGGGCCTTGGGGAGGATGACCTCCTCGCGCCATTTCTGGAAGCTCGAGAGGAAGAAGCCGGTGCGGGAGGTGATGGCGCCGAGGCGGGCGCGGGGGTGGAGGAGGTCGATGCCCCGCTCGACGAAGGCGGCGTAGACGTCGTTCTTCGTTTTCGGCCAGCTCTTCTCGAACGTTTTTTTGGCCGTCGAGGCGCAGGCCCCGAACGGGGGATTCATCAATACCACATCGTATGTTTTCCCGGCCGTCTCGACGAGGCCGAGGCCCTGCAGGGCGTCGTCGGCGAACAGCCGCCGGCGCGTCCCGGCCGCCTCGGCCGCGGCCGACGAGACGAAGGTGTGCAACGCCTCGACGAGCCGGGGCTCGAGAAACTCGAAGAACCGCTGGTCGTCGATGCCCGAAAAGTCCAGCTCGCCCTGGGCCCGCTCCGGTTCGAAGCCGGGCAGGTAGCCCTTCTTCTTCTCCCGCTCGCGGGCGGCGAACTGGCTCCGCGCCTCCGCGACGGCCCCGGCGATCGACGCCTCGATCTTCAACAGCAGACCGAGCTCCCCGGCGAGCTGCATTTCCGTAACGATGTTTTTGAACAGGGCGCCCAGCAGGGGCGGGTCGAGCGTTCCGGCGAACTCCTCGACGAGCGCCGCGTCGCCCGGCATCGGCTCGGCGACCACGACGTTCGTCCGCCGGATCAGCGGCCGGGCCGCCCGGCTCAGCCCCGCGTCCCGGAACGACCGCTGGGCCCTCAGCCAGAGCGAGAGCTGGGCGATCTGGGCGCACCGCGGGTCGATGTCGACCCCGTGCAGGTTCCGGCCCAGGATCAGCCCCGGCACGGCCGCGCGCAGGGCTTCGAGCGTCGGATACTCCTCGCGCAACGGCTTCCCCGTCGACTCGCTCGCGGGTGCCTCCGGGTCGTTCCAGGCCTCCTCGTACATGATCGCCAGCAGATCGTATGCATACAGCAGAAAATGCCCCGAGCCGCACGCCGGGTCGAGCAGGCGCAGATCCCGCGGGTCCTTCATCGACCGGGGTTCCCAGGCTTCGCCGGGCCGGACGACCAGGAACTCGCAGGCCTCGGCCAGGCGGGTGTTTCCCTTTCTCATCTCGTACCAGATCCGGCCGAGGGTGTTGTCGGTGAGGAACTGGACGACGTAGCGGGGGGTGAAGAACTGGTTGCGGACGGCGAGCTCGCGGCTGTTGCGCGGGGCGGCCGAGGCGTCGCGCATGGCTTTGCGCTCTTCCCGCGAGTTGAAATACTGGTAGATCCAGCCGATGGTTTCGTCCTCGGCCCAGAGGTGCTTCAGGTCGGCGGCGTCGATCAGCTCGAGCAGGGCGAGCAGGGCCGGCTCGCGCGGGAACAGCAGGCCCATCGGGGAGTGGCGGTCGAACAGCACGCCCAGATCGACCGAGATCTCGTCGCAGAGGCAGGAGAGGTAGGCGCAGTACCGCTGGTAATGCGTCCCGAGAGCCGTTCCGGCGATCTTCAGGTAAACCTGGAACCCCTTCGACCGGTAGCCCTCGCGCACGCTCTCCTCGACCAGCCGCCGCTCCTCGGCCATCCGCAGGGCGGCGAACCGGTTCAGCACCGTGAACGCCTGCTCCCGGATCACCCGGTCGACCGCCTCGGCATACGCGCCCTTCGCCGTCTCGCGCCCCGCCGCCAGGTGCGCCACCCGGTCGCGCAGGGCCCGACTCGCCGCCCGCTCCCCGTCCGACAGGTGCGTCAGCCGCTCCAGCCCCGTCACCGTCCCGTCCGGCTGGATCCCGTGGACTTCCTGCAACTGCCGCGTGAACTCCTCGGTCAACAGTGTTCGCGCCGCCCCCACCATCCGGCTCAGCCGGTTCCGCGTCTCGGTATCGAATGCCATTCCTGGACTCCCCTGAAAACCGTCGACTCCTGCCGACGCCCCGTGTCTATGCGGTGATCCCCGCGTGAAACTGCGATAACAATCGAGCGATGCGCACCTGCTCCTCCTCGGCATACACCAGGGACGCGACCATCCGGCGGCTCAGTTCCTCCCGTGATGCCTTGTCATCAAGAATGGCCCTGATGAGACGGCACGTTTCCGGCCCATGCATACGGCGGATGTCCTGCCCGAGAAGCCGTGCGCCGGCCAACACCGGGTCGAAGCCGCACTGCTGAAGGATACTATATTCATCCCCATAGAGGCGATCTTCATTTCCCAGCTCGGCGTAAGTTCTCAAAAGGAGCGCGATGTCCGAGGCATCATGCGTCAGACGGGCTTTTCTATCCCTCCAGGCGAAGCATTTCAGCACGACCTGGCTTGGAATGGAAGCGACCCGAAGCATCAGTCCGGGTCGGATTTCGATCTCGAGCGCGTTGGCCATGGCTTCCTGAAAGCCGTGCACGGGAAGAACACCCCCATCCGGACCGGGCCATCGGATCTCCCCTGCAGGTGTCTCGAGAGGCCCGAATGGAATCAGATCGATCGGCAGTTGGATGCCGCCAGGCCCCGAAAACTGAACGAGGTGCGGGGACCGTTCGTCGCAAACGACGCTCCCGGTCGCTTTCAGAGCCATTTTCAATGCATGAAACTGTTCCCAGCTTTCCAGCGCGAATGCAAAATCGAGGTCGCGTGTTGCCGTGCCCGTTCTGCGATTCCAGCCGTTGACGAGAATCAGGTCTCGTGCGGCCGCTCCAATGAGAAGGCATTTCACCCCGCGCCGTTGAGCTGTCGAGACAACCGTCGCCATGGCTTCGGCAGTCGGGCGGTCGAGCGGGATCTCAAGCTTGAAGGTCATGTTCGATCTTCGCTTCGTAGAGTTTTCTGGCGATCTCGATGTTTCTGGGATCGAGACTCGACAAAAGGTCGGCATAGACGAGAATCGCCGGTGCGATATCCGGGTGACGGGAGTCGAGGCTGAAGTTCCAGAATGCCGGCAGGAGCTCGATGAACCCCTTCGGATCGGGAACCAGGCGATGCCGGCGAATGAGCTTTTCCATGCCTTCTTCCATCGAATCCGGAGGCAGATAGATCGTCTGGCGGGCTGGTTTGAGGATTCTCAGAAGTTTGTCGGCGGCAACCTCGCCGCTCCAGCAGGCGTTCACCTCGCGCACGTCGGCGTTTGTATACCAATTGATATCTCTGCAGGTGAATCGCCGGGCATGCAGTTTGGGCCGAAGAATACCCGGATACATATTCACCCATGCGTCAAAACAACGCCGGGTATCGATCTCGATGGCGCCGGGCGCCGCCCGGAGGATATGCCCCGTGTGGCGGAGCCTCTGAATGGAAATACTGACGGCGCCGAGCGAGATGCCGGCTTTTTCCGCCATTGTGCGGTATGACGTGTTGCGGGCGTCGCGGTCGCACAGGAGCGTGAACAGCAGGCGTAACGACGTTGCATTGATCGCATTCCTGGCGGTGGTTTGTGCATGGGGGCTGTTTCTGGGATTGCCTCGCGTGAAGATATAGAACCCGGGCGCATTCACGAAGGCATTGCCCGAGGTGTCGATGAACGGAAGATCCAGCTTTCGGCAGGCGTCTGCCAGAGCAGAGGTCAGATGACCGGTGACGAGGATGCTCCGGTATTGCGGATGTTCGCCCCGTGCCCGTATTTCGGCGAGGGCGCCGATTCTGTCGACGGTCGCCCGGCACTCCGCGAGAAAGATGTGCCCGATATCGTTTCCTTCGAGACGAACCAGGAGACAGCCATGGCGATCACCCGGCTTGGGGGGAGATTTCTCGATCGCGCCTTTCATGCCTGTCGTGCGCTCGAGGGCCGCGAGCGCCTGTTCGACGAGGTCTCGCATTTCAAAAGGCGCCCTGGTGCGTCCCATGCCCGACACCCCTGTGTTCATTTTCTATCTTTGTTCACGAAACGTGAACATATTATAAATATGAACAAAGTTGCGGGGTTTGGCAACAGAAAGAAATCATATTTTGCCCAACTTGCCGAACTTGCACACAACTTGCACATGAATTGCACCGACGGTGCAACTGCGCAAAACGCCAAAAGCCGCATCAGTAAAGAATATCAAGGTGTGTCACCCGGCCGGAATTGCACCGGAATTGCACCAGACTTGCACGCAACTTGCACATTGTTTTCATTCCGGGTCAAATGCGGCAAGTTGCGGAACTTGCATGAACTTGCCTGGAACATGACACGGCCATGCCTGTGAAAACCGCGATAAACAGGGGAGTTTCCCGGTTTCATGAAATTCGAAACTTGCATGAAACTTGCCTGAACTTGCGGAGTTTTCGCAAATCATTCCGCAGTCAGCTGGATCGTGCCGCCGGCTTCGAGGTGGGGGCGGGCGCGTTGGAGCAGGTCGAGGAGGGCGTCGAGGTCTTTGATGGTGGTGATGGCGCGGGGGGCTTTGATGCGCTTTGGCGCCGGGGGTTTCAGGGGAACGGCAGGGTCGGCGGTTTTTGAAGGTGCGGGGTGTTGGGGCCCCGGGTGGGTGTCCGGGCCGGGATACGACGATCCGGTGGCCGCGCCGGTGTCGTCAGGTGCATGCGTGGGCTCGGCGGGGGCGGCCTGGCGGCGGACGTCGTCCCGGATGCGCTTGATTTTCTGATCGAGCGAGTAGTGGCCGTTGAGGAGTTTGCGGATGCCGGCCAGGTCCGGGGTGGCGACGGGGAGCAGGGCTTCGAGGCCGGCGCCGAGGCGGCCCTTGTCGTCGGTGCCGAGGCGGTTCCACTCGGGCATCGCCCGCACCTCGGTCTTCTGCTCGTCGAGCCAGGCGGTTTCGGTTTCGAGGAAGGCCTTCGCGTGTCCGGCGGCCATCGCCCGCAGCTCGGTGACCTTCTGACGCATCTCGGGCAGGATCGCGTGGAAATCCTCGCGGTCGAGACAGCCGGCCAGCTCGCGGCGCAGTTCCTCGGAGTCGCGTGCGAGGGCGCCGGGCGGGCCGTCGGGCGGAAGGTCGGCTATCTCCTTCAGCAGGGTGCGGGCCTCGGACGCAACCTCGCCGAGGCCGTTCTCGAAGGCGAGGCTGACGGCCCGCGCCCAGAGCAGGTCGTCGAAGAAGGGGCATGCGTCGTTCCCCAGGCGGCCCGCGGCGTCCGACGCGTCGCCCTTCAGGATTTCTGATATATTGTCTTGTATATTTTGAGCCCGCTCGACGCCGGGAAGGCCGAGCGTCTCGAGGCGCGTGCGCAGGGGCGCGTATTCCTGCTGGTAATCGGGAAAGTGCCGGATCACGCAGCGGCTGATGTCCTCTTCGAGCGGCGAGATCTCGTCCCCCGTCAGCGTGAGAAGGCGGTCTTTCGCCCGCAGGAGCGCTTCGAGCGGCGGCGCCGAGTTGCGGAGGGCGACCGAGATGCGGTTGAACGCGTTCGTGTTCCGAAGGCTGTTCAGCGCCGCGTCGCCGGCCCGGGTCGTGATGTCGGCGCCCGCAACCCGCAGTTTCACGACGCCGGCGGTCAAGAGGACGGCAATGATATAGCGAGTGGTATCTTTCGACCAGCCGTAGGGCGGTTCGAAGAACTCGTCGAGCAGGCGGCGGCCATCGACGAGGCCATGGTGTTCGAGGAAGTTCCTGACCGAGAGAAGTGCGGCGTGGTCGACGTCGATCGTCGCGCCCGAGCCTTTCCGGTTGACCAGGCCGAGCGGGTCGTCCTTCGAGGCGATCTTCTGGAGCTGTTCGGTCCTCAGAAAATTCTCGGCGGCGTTCGACGGCGCCTGGACCGGGGCTTCCGGGTATTTCTCGTAGACGCGACGTGCCACGTCGGCCATGTGGCGGCACGAGGCCTCGAGGAGGTCCGGCGAGAGAGCGCCGACGGCTTTCGGGGTTCCCCGGAAGACGAACGAACCTTTCGCCAGCGCACCCGTCATGATGCGGGCCAGCTCGGCGGTCAGGGCATCCGCGCGCTGTTGCTGGGCCCGAAGGTATTCCTCGACGTCCTTGTCGTTCGTCTTGTTCCGGTACTGCGAGTAGATGGTCTGACTGCGGTGAATGTCGAGGGCGAGCGACTCGATGGCCGGGTCTTCGTACCCGATCAGCCAGACGGACCGGTCGCTCGACCTCTGCTGGGAATCGGCGATGCGCTCGAGCCGCACCTGTTCCATCCGCTTCTCCGGAACGAGCTCGACGATCGTCTGGATCGTCTCCTTCTCGCCGCTGACCGAGACGGCCAGGCTGCCCGCCGCGACCTTGATACCCGTGCGGATCTGCCGCGCGCCGTCGAGTTTCGCGTCGGGGAGCGGCGTGAAGATCTCGCGGATCGCCGTGTTCACGATCTTGCGCATCTCGGCGGTCGTCGGCTGGATGCGGCCCCGCTCCTTGTCGAGGTCGATGACCGCCGCGCTCATGAACCGCAGGCTGCCGTCGATCTCGCTGACAGGCACCGACGGCTCGCGCAAAAGGGCATCGACGGCGGCGGCGACCCGGTCGAGACAGGACGGGGCGGCGATCGACGGGTGGACCAGCGCGGCGATATTCTCGCGGCTGACCGGGAAATCCTCGAGCACCTGGAGCACGCCGATCGCCTTGGCGACGTCGACGGTGAAGGGTTCGGATTCGAAGACGCGCGCGGCCTTTTCCACGCCGTCGATGATATGGGGCATCGGCTTGCGGATATCCTCGCGCAGGGTCTCGTAGAACATGGCGGCGGTGGCGAGCGTGCCGGCCTCGGCCTCGGCGAGCCGCGCCTGGCTTTCCCGGGCAGAGCCGGGGTCGGTCAGGATGTCCTGGATTACCTTGATGGCCGAGCGCAGGCCGACGCCGCCCCGCGTGCGCGCCAGGCGGGCGAGCAGTTGGAGCAGGATGTCGAAGTGCTGGGGCAGGAACGGGTAGAAGCGGCAGAACGTTTCCTTCGTCAGGTCGGCGCGGTAGAAGCGGGTGTTCTTCAAGTCGGTCGCGTGGCGGCACTGGGGGCCGTGCCGGTCGAACAGCGCCTCGAGCGTCGCGAGGCCCTCGGCCGACTTGGTGAGCAGGCGGCGGTGGCAGATCTCGCGGATGTCGCTGGCCTCAAGGTCGATCGTGATCGGGAAGCGGTCCTTCAGCTTGAACAGCTTCGTGCTGTTCGTGATCGCGCGCGGGTCGTCCTCGGTCAGCGTCTGCTGGGCCGTGGCGATGATCCAGGCCGAGCCGCGGCCGATATTCTTGATGTTCTTCGCCAGGCCGTCGAGGTTGAGGATCAGATCCTCGCGGGCGGCGACGTACTGGCCGACCTCGTCGAGCACGAACAGGATGTTGCGGTGGCCGGTGCGGCGCTCGATCAGATCGAGCATCTCCTTCACCCGGTCGCTCTCCTTCACGCGCTCCTCGATCCTGATCTCGTTGAACGCCTTCGTGTCGGGGAAGAATTCGGGGTAGAACTCGACGGCGACCTTCGCGGCGAGGGCCTTGGTCGCGAGCGGCTGGTTGCGGATCTCCTCCCACTCCTTGCCCTTCGACACGTCGCGGATACGGGCCTTGAACGCGTCGAGCCGGCCGTCGCGCTCGAGCATGAACTCGAGGTAGGCGATCTTCTCGTCGCGCGAGTAGCCGGCCCACTGCATGATCTTCGCGTACAGGATGCTCGAGATGGCGGCGAGGGAAGCGCCGGCCCACTGGTCGCTGGCGAGATCGAGCATGACGACGACGGCGGGGCATTTTTTCGCGACCACGTTCAGCCGCTGCCGGAGAGCTTTCGAGGTGAACCGGTCGTACAGCCACTCGCGGAAGGGGCGGTCGCGGAGGGTGCGGGCCGGGTCGAGGGCGAAGCCGAGATACTTCGTGAAAGAGCTTTTTCCCGAGCCGTAGAAGCCCGAGACCCAGACGCCGACCTCGGGGTTGTTGCCGGAGGTCATGCCCTCCTCGAGCAGGTCGAGCAGGGTCCCGAAATGCTCCTGGATGCTGTCGGTCGCGACATACTCGCGGATTTCCTGCTCGAGAAGATCCTCGACGGTGGCGTCGTAGGTGATGACCTTCTCGATGCGGCGGTCGATGCTGCGTGACGGGTCGAAGAGTTCGCGGATGGTCGGCATGGAATCAGCCCCCGATGTGAGTCGAACGGTAGTTGCCGTCTTCCGGGTAGATGCCCAGGAAGCGGAGCGCGTGCTTGCCGGCGCGACAGCCGGGGTAGAGGATGACGGTCGGAACGGTGAATCGCCCCTGGAGCTGGTGCTCGAGCGTTCCGACGCGCAGGTAGGGATGAAGCGCCTCGAGATCGGTGACGAACAGCACGGTCATGGGCCGGCCGGCGAGAGCCGCGAGACGCGCTTCCAGGCTGTTCAGCAGGGCCTTTTCGGCGGTGAGGGCGTCGGCGAGGGTCGCGTTGATCTCATGGAAGGCGTGGGGCGATTCGGCTTCGGATTCGAGCCAGACGTCGCGCATGTCGTGGGTGGTGAGGATCTCATGGACGGCGTCGGCCATCGAGAAGGTCTCGAGCGTCCAGCCGTCGAGGGCGAGCTGGGCGGCCCAGGCTTTCATGCGGCCCTTGACGGCCAGCATGAGCGCGGGATCGAACACGAGATACCAGACGGGGTCGTCGCCGGGCGTGGAGAAGCTCCGGCCGGCTTTCAGACGGTGTTTCAGCTCTTCAAAAGCGGTTTGCAGCGATTCCACGAAGGGCCTCCTCGAAGGAGCGATACTGCCACGCAATGCGCACGAGGTCGCCGGCGCCCTGCAGGATGAAGTGCCGGCCGGCTGTGCGGACGAGGTGGGGCGGGACGTCGGCCGGCTCGAGGCCGAACAGCCGCCAGTCGGGATGATTCACGAGCGAGGTGTCGTTGATGCCGGAGAAGTGGAGCTCGTGGGCCAGATACAGGGCGGTCAGGTCGTCAAGCCGGAAGGGGAGAATCTGGCGGATGCCGGCGCGGTCGGGCCCGGCGAGGCCGAACTCGGTCAGGCAGCCGGTCAGGTAGCGGGCGACGCGGATCATCATGATATCCGACCAGGGCGGGTCGATGGCGCCCTCGGCCGTGGCCGTGGTCAGGAAGTCGAGCGCGTGGTCCCGGGTGATATCGAGGGCGCCGGCCGCGAACCTTCGCCAGTAGACGTTTTCCAGGAAGTCCGCCAGGACCGGGTTTGCCCGGGCCGTGTACAGCAGGAGGAGCTGCATGAGACTGCGCCATGGGACGCCGAGTTCGAGCAGGGTCTTCAGGTGCGACGCGGCGGGCGGCTCCCCGCGCAGGTAGCGGTCGGCGAAGACGCGGCCGACGATGTCTTCGACGCGCAGGGCGGTGGCGCGGCCGAGGGCGCCGGATGCTGCCGCTTTCCGTTTCAGGGCGGCAACGGTCATGCCCGGCTCCCAGAGGCGGAGCAGGGCGGCCGTCTCGTCGGGCATTCCCTGGCCCTTCGAGAGCGCCGTGGTGTATCGGCGCGGCCGGCGGTCAGGCGGCGAAGTAGGGGAACGTCTGGGTGCCGCGGTGGAATGCGTCATGATAATGTCGGGCCAGCTCCTCGACGGCAAAGCCGGTGAGAACGGTGCGGACGGTGCCGATCTGGACGGGGCCGTCGGGGGCGCGGAGGCCTCCGGGTCCCAGCTTTTTCAGCAGTTCGAGCGCCGTTTCGCGGGAGGCGATACTATCGGCGGCCTGCGGGGCGACCTCGTCGAGCAGAAGTCGATGCATCTGCTCCTCGATAGGAAGCGGGAGGCGGAACAGATGGAACACGCCCGCCTTGCCGATTCGCTCGTCATGGAGGCGGCGTGCGGCCTCGGTGACCGAGGTGATGCCTGCCGCGATCGGCGTGCGGGGGAACGTGACGGCCAGGAACTGGCGCCCTGTGGCGCTCAGAAAGGTGGTGTCCCACCAGCCCGCCTGGTGCTGCTCGCCAAGGAAGCCGACGGCGGCCCGCAGGTTCAGGAGCTTGCGAAGGCAATCGACGTCGGCGGCTGGGGTGCGATCCGCCCGGTTGTGCGGGGTCTGGTCCAAGGGCTCCTGCTCCGTATGATGATTGTGGACCATATACTATTCCCCTTCCCCGAAGAAGGCAAGCATTTTAGCGGCCTACCTGTAATATATCATAAAGCATATTATAATGCGCGGGGAGCGAGGTCGCTCTGATTCGCGGTGTTGGCTTCGAGGAGAAGCAGGTGGAGCGAGTCCTGGGCGAGGGAGGCGTGGCGGAGGCCGAAGGCGGGGCCGAGGATGCGGTCTGCGAGGGCGGCGATGCGGGTTCGGAACTCGTGAAGGGAGGTCGAGGCGGCGGGGCCGGAAGTGACGGGAAACTGCCAGGCGAGGTCGTTGTGGGATGCGCGGATCGGGCCGTTCCAGCCGAACGAGGAAGGGTCGGCCGCGAGGTCGGTTTCGAGCTCGCCGGTCAGCGGAAACAGGTCGAACGAGACGCCGAAGGGGTCGAAGGCGGGCCAGACGTCGGCGAGCAGGTCGAGCGTCGCCTGGCGGTCGCTCTCTTCCTCGCCCGGAAAGCCGGTCATCAGGAAAAAGTGCACGGCCAGGCCGGCCGCGGCGGCATCCCGCAGGATGCGGCGTGATCTGGTTGTATTCGTGCCTTTATGGAATTTTTCCAGAAGACGGTCTGAACCGCTTTCGACGCCGATGAACAGTTTCCGGCAACCTGCGGCGCGGGCGTGGTCGAAGGTTTCCCGGGTATGGCCTTCGTCGAGGCGGGCATACGCGATCCAGGAAACCGGCTCCGGGAGCGCCTCGAATATGCCGGACAACTCCCGCATTCGTGGCGGCGGCACGGCTTCGTCGACGATGAAGAACCGCCGATGGCCCGCGGCGAAGAGGCTCCCGATCTCGGCCGAAACGTGAGCGATCGGCTTGGGACGATACAGCGGGCGGCCGGTGGCGGCCCGCACGGGGTGGATGCAAAAGGCACAGCGGCCCCACGGGCAGCCCCGGGCCGTCTCGACCGGCATGACCAGATGTGGCGTCAGATACCCTTTCAGCGGCAAGCAGTCGAAATCCGGGGTGCCGGCATCCGACATATTCATGACTATTGAATGTCGAGAATGCCCGGCATCCGTCTCGTTCCACCCCACGGCGTTGGGGGCCTCCGCGAGCGGCGCTCCGGCAGCCAGCGCCGACAGCAGCGGTTCCCCGTCTCCAAGGCCGAGCGCGTTGACTGCGGGCTGCAGCCAGCTCATCTGAGGGAGCATGCTCCGGCGATACGTGACGGCGTCTCCGCCCAGAACGATCCGCACGCGGGGAAGGTCGCGCCGGAACCTGGCCGCCAGGGCGAGCGATGCCGCAAGCTGGGTGTCGGAGATGGCGGAGATACCTATGAGATCAGGATTCCACGACAGGATTTCCGCGATCTCCGACTCCAGGTGGCGCAGAAAGGGCACCGAGTCAGGCGCGGCGAGGACGGCTTTCCAGTCGCGCGAGGCGACGGCAGAGGGGGTGCCGCCGCAGGTATCCCAGAACAGGCGGCCCTTTCCCCGCGGGTCGAACCGCCCGTCGAAAATCTTCTGGAGTTCGCCCGTGATGCGCAGGTATTCCCGGGCGTCACGCAACGATGCGGGGTCGAGCAGTTTCCCGAGAAGAAACTCCTCGATGCCGCCCGGCAGTTCGGGCCGGAGCAGCCGCCGGTACAGCGCCAGGTTCAGATCCCTGACCAGCACATCCGCCCCGGCCCGGCGCAGCGCGCCCGCCAATACGGCCGGGGCGAGCGGCGGCTGGCGGGGGTCCCACTGGGGCGGGAAGACCAGGGCGGCGCGCATTCAGACCAGCACGGAGACGCGGTCGCCCTCTTCGAGTTCGACTTTCTTGATCTTGCTGCGGGGCACGTAGACCTCGATCATCATTTCAGGGTCCTTCGGGTCTTTCACGAGCACGACGACGACGCTTCCCTCGATGCGGTCGACCACCCCGCTGACACGACGTTTCTCGGCCATACTTCCTCTCCTTTTCGATAAGAACCTTCATCCGCAGATGACGCAGATCGGGTGAACGGGAACGTTTCATCCGGGAAGTGCTTGAAGAGCGTCTCTCTCTTTCATTATACTGCGAAACATAGCATGGACAACGAAATCGATCTGCACGGGCTCCTGGTGGCCGAAGCCATCGAGGCGTTCATCGGGTATTACAACGACCGGGTGCGCGGCGGCGATTACCGCCGCATCCTCGTCATCCACGGCTACGGCTCAACCGGCGAGGGCGGGAAGATCCGGACCCGGCTCCGGAGTTTCCTGGCCGGCCACGAGGAGTATCTTTCCTTCGAACCCGGCGAGCATCTCAGCGGCGGAAACCTCGGCAGTACCTTCGTCTTTCCCCGAAAGTTTTTGCCTTCGCCGCTCGATGCCCTGTCCAACGAGATCCTCGACTACTGCCGGAGTCCCAAGACGAAATCGAAGATCGCCGGCAAGTTCCGCAACGCCGGCGAAGCGAAAATCCAGGCGTGCCTCCAGGACCTCGAAAAAAAGAAGCGACTTGCCGTCACTCACAAGGGCGGTTATAAGGTATATACTTCAATATAAGCAAACCGGCCCCGGGATAGGCATAAGCAAGACGAGCTTCCCGAGGCCGGCTGTCAGAGTCGTTTCAGCTCATTTCAGGCCGGGGACGTTGGCGCGCTTCATCTTCTGCTTGAAGTTGAAGGCGGCCCACTTGAACGGCGGGGCCTTCGCGACGCCGACGTTCTCCTCGGTCAAAAACGAAATGCTCCAGGTGTAGATGATGTCGGGGGTGGTCTCGCCCTCGACGTCGACGGCCACCTGGAAGGTCAGCGCCCACTGCACGGGCTGGCCGAAAATATTGCGCTTGAAACAATACCAGTCGGGCTCGACGATGCAGGCGGCGAGCGCCTTCTCGGTCGGCTTGCAGGTGGAGTTGAAGTAGTCGAGGGCGGCTTTCGTCAGCTCCTCCGGCGTGCCGGGGCCGGCGAAGCCCTTGTGGTTGCCGGGCCACTGGCGTTCGGCGATCTGTTTCTCGATGGCGGCCGCATCCCCGACAGCAGCTTCCTCGACCTTCGCCGTGAGGTCGATCAGAGCGGCGTTGTGCGGGTCGTAGCGCAGGCCGAGCTGTACGAGCTGCTTCAGCTCCTCGAACTTCTTGGCCCGGATGGCCTCGGCGAAGGCGCTCATGATCTGGAGGTCCTGGTTCGTCTGCTCGACGATCGCGTCGGCGGTCTCCTTGCGCAGTTTCGGAATAGCGCTGAAGATCTTGTCGAAATACACCACCTCGGCGCTCCAGTCCCAGCCGGAGGGGTTCTTGCCGAGAAGGCCCTCCATGGCGGTTTCGAGCGCTTCCTGCTTCGCGCCGCAGAGCTTCCCGAGATACTCGATTTTCTGCTTCACGACGGCCGAGTCGGTCTTCTCGAACTTTTCCAGCTCGTCGTAGAACGACGCCCAATTCATCGGGTGAATGTTGCCGTTTTCGATCTTGTAGGTGGTCTCCCTGAGCTTCTCACGCTCGTCCCGGAGCGCCTGCCATGCGGCGAGAACCGCCTCCTTTTCCTTCCCGGCTTCGGCAAAGCCTGCCTCACACGCTTGTTCCATCCTCTTTACCTCCTCTTGGAATCGCTTCAGTGCCGGGTGTCCGGCCTGATGATCGTTCGCGAACACGTTCGAGACCTGCTCCACGGTCTTTCCGACCTGCGCCATGAGTTCCTGTCCGGCTCCGGCATTGCCGCGGGCGGTGGTCAGCAGCATCGCCTTGTATGCCTCGAGACGCGCGCGATCCATGTTCTCGAGGTTGTCGCAGGGAGCGTCGCCGGGGTTGAAGCAACTCTTGTAGCCGATCTTTTCGAGTTCGGAAACCATGGCCGCGAGCTTGTCGCGATGCGGCGCCAGCTCGGCATCCGTGGCTTCCCAGCCGTCCTGCAGGGCGGCCGTGTAATACCCTACCGCCTCGTGGAACAGCTTGTGGGCCTTCCGCTGGATCAGGACGTCCTTCGGCTCCATCTCGCCGGTGTTGGGGTCTTGTTCGTCGGCCGTCAGGCTGCCGGCGGCTTTCGCCTCGTCATACGCCTTGACGAGCCCGGGAAACGCCTGCTCGAACGCGGCGATCGCATCTTTCGTATAGTCGATATTATTTGTCGGAAGCCGCTTGGATGGACCGGTTTTCTTTTCGGGAACGGGGTCGGCAGGCGTGGCGGCCGCAACCGGATCCGGAGGGGCGGCGGGCTCGGCGGTCGGTTGCGGTGTCGACGGGGCCTGGGGAGCTTGAGATGCCTGGGGAGCCGCTTCCGCGAACTCGATGCCGGCGATGTCGCTTCCCGTGACGGTGCCGTTCGCGTCCTCGCCCGTTTCCCTGTCGGTGCCGGTGAACTCCATGTGGACGCTCCTGCCCACGAAGATCCAGGCGCGCTCGAGTTGCCGGGTTTTTCCGTCGAGGGTGGTTACCGTGTGGATGCGGGTGTTCTTGTCCCACTCGATCTTTTTGATGTCCTTGAACAGGATGCTCGTCTTCTTGCCGCCGACGGGCGTGTACTCGATCCGGCCGTCGGGGCTGATCGCCGTGACGTCGATGGTCCTGCCCTCGGTGGTCGTGATCGTCGCCCGAAGGTCGGCGGCCCAGACGGCTCCGCCCAGGGCGATCGCGATGGCAACCGGTGCGAGAAAATGAAAACAGGTTCTCATGCCCTTTGATATCCTCCATAGCATCATATATACTTTCATGGGCCGCTGTCATGAAACGGCGAATTCACTATACATGAAAATACCCTTTTGCGCCCTGTGTGCCGATTGCAGTACGGGAGGAAGGGGTTTATCATGAGAGAAGCGATCGAGAATACAACGGTCGCCGGCTTCGAAGCCGCACGAGAAAAGATGACGAAATGACGGACCGGGAATTTCCCGGAGAGATCGGGGCCGACCTTCGCCGGTCCCTGTGAGACGGATACGAGCAGGAATGAACGAACGGGATGCCACGACGAATCGCGCGGCAGAGAACGCATCGCCGGCCGATGAGAGCCGGTTCCGCCTGTTTTTCGACGCCGCGGCCGACGGCCTGGTGGGAATCGATCTTCAGGGGAATATCACCCATGCCAACCCGGCCTCTCTCAGACTGACGGGATACGCTCATGCGGAGATGAGCGGCAGGAACGCGCATGACCTGCTGCATGGTCCGCATCAGGGCGATGACCCGATTCAGGAGGCCGGGTGCCCGCTGAAACGCTCTGTAAGCGAGTCTGGTGCGGAGCATTCCGATACCGATATTTTCCGCCGGAAAGACGGGAGTTCCTTCCACGTCAGATACTCGATTGCGCCGGTTCTCGACGGGAAGCAGCGGGTCGGGGCGCTTCTCTCGTTCCACGAGATCGCCCGGCCGCACGCCGAGACCGATCAGCTCAGGGCGATCCTCGAGGAGAGCCCCGTCGGGGTGTCGATCCTCGACGCCGCCGGCCGGCAGATCTTCAGCAACCGGCGCCTTGCCGAGCTGTTCGGTGTCCCCCACGAGGAGTTGATGGCGCGTTCCTGCGCCTCCTACCTCGCCAATCCAGACGACAAGCTTGCGATCACGAAGGAGCTCGAGCGCACGGGCATCCTGCGCGACAGGGAAACGGCGTTCCGCCGCCCCGACGGGCGCATCGTCTGGGTGCTTCTGAACGCGCAGTTCATCGAGGTCGCTGGCGCCCGCCAGCGGCTGAACTGGTTCTACGATTTCACCGAGATCCGCGACGTCCGGGAAAAACTCACGCGTACCGGCTTCCTCGCCGAGAACGCCCTCGAACTGACGAAGGCCGGCCACTGGACGATCCCGATGGACGGCTCCGGATACTATATCGCGTCCGAACGCGCGGCGAAGATCTTCGGCTACGAGCCCCGCCCCGACTGGCGGTACCACCTGGTCGCCGACTGGCTGGTTCACGTCGAGGAGGCGGACCCCGCCGCGGCGAAGCGCGCCGACGAATTGTTCACGGGAGCGATGGAGGGGCGGTATCCGATCTACGACGCGCGATATCCCTACAGACGGCCGAACGACGGCGTCGTCGTCTGGATACATGAACATGGATATATAACAAAAGATTCGGAAGGACGGCCCGTCGAGATGCTGGGCGTGGCCCAGGACGTCACCGACCAGGTCGTGGCGCAGCAGGCCCTCGCCCGAAGTCAGGAACGCCTCGAACTTGCCCTGAAAGGCGCCCGGCTGGGGTTGTCGGACTGGCGCATCGACGCCGACATATTCGACACGAACGAGATCTGGGCCGAACTTCTCGGCTATACGCCCGGCGAGCTTCTCGAAACATACGGGCGCGGTTCCGCCCGGTGGCGGGCCCTGGTTCACCCCGACGATCTCGAGAAGGTCGTGCGGATCGGCGAAGAGCATCTGTCCGGAAACCTCGACGAGTTCCGGGCCGAGTATCGCATGAAGACGAAGGCGGGGGGCTGGAAATGGCTTCTCGACATCGGCAGGTGCGTTGAGCGCGATGCCGCCGGCCGCGGCACCCGAATGATCGGGATCCAGCTCGACCTCGACGCCCGCAAGGAGGTCGAGGCGGCCCTCGCGAAAGCCAAGGAGATGGCCGAAGCCGCAACCGCCGCCAAGTCGAGCTTTTTGGCCAACATGTCCCACGAGATCCGCACGCCGATGAACGCGATTCTCGGTATGACCCAGCTCGCCCTCCAGACCGACCTCAACCCCCAGCAGCGCAACTACGTCAGCAAGGTGCATCGCGCCGCCGAGAACCTGCTGGGCATCATCAACGACATCCTCGACTTCTCCAAGATCGAGGCGAACCGGTTGACCATGGAGAATACCGACTTCTGGCTCGAGGATGTGTTCGACAACATCGCCGGTCTGATCGGCCTGAGGGCCGAAGACAAAGGCCTGGAACTCCTCTTCAACACGCCGGTCGACATCCCGTCGGCCCTCGTCGGCGACCCCCTGCGGCTGGGCCAGATCATCGTGAACCTCGGAAACAATGCCGTGAAGTTCACCGAAAAGGGCGACATCGTCATCGGCGTCGACGTTGCCGAACAAAGCGAAAGCTCCGTCGAGCTTCACTTCTGGGTCCGCGATTCCGGCATCGGCATGTCGCCCGACGAGCAGGCGAAGCTATTCGAATCCTTCAGCCAGGCGGACGCATCGACGACCCGCAAATACGGCGGCACCGGCCTGGGCCTGGCCATTTCCAGGCGGCTCGTCGAAATGATGCACGGCCGCATCTGGCTCGAAAGCGCTCCCGGGAAAGGCTCCACCTTCCATTTCACGGCCCGGTTCGGCCTCCAGGCGTCTCCCCTGCGCCGCACGGCCCTGACGGCAGACGACGTGAAGGGCATGCGCGTCCTGATCGTCGACGACAACGCCGGCGCCCGCGAGATCCTCGGCTCGATCGCGAAAAGCTTCGGCTTCGCGATCGAAACCGCCTCGAACGGATACCGGGCGATCGAACTGGTCGAACAGTCCGACCGGTCGGGAGGCCGGCCGTTCGACCTCATCCTCATGGACTGGCGGATGCCGGGCATGACGGGCCTCGAGTGCATCCAGCGCATTCGCAGCAACCGCGTCTCACGCATTCCCGCCGTCATCATGGTTACCGCCTACGGGCGTGACGAGGCGCTCACCGATGCAAAGAGGATCGGCATCGCTCCGATCAAGATTCTCACGAAGCCCGTCACCCCATCCACGCTTCTCGACTCGATCGGGGACGTGCTGGGTCGCGTTTCCCCGGTCGATCGGCGTTCGACGACGCGCGACGAAGCGCTCGTGGCGAGCTTGCGCAAACTCGGCGGCGCGAGGGTGCTCCTGGTGGAGGACAACGATCTGAACCGCGAACTCGCCCAGGAACTGCTTCGGCGCGCCGGCCTCGAGGTGGTCCTCGCGGGAAACGGCAGTGAAGCCCTCCGGGTGCTCGGCGAGTGCGGCCGAATCGACGGCATCCTCATGGACTGCCAGATGCCGGTGATGGACGGCTACGAGGCGACCCGGGCGATCCGGGCCATGCCGGCGTTCAAGGACATCCCGATCATTGCCATGACGGCCAACGCGATGGCCGGCGATCGCGAGAAGGTGCTCGACGCCGGCATGAACGATCACGTGGCCAAGCCGCTGAACGTGCAGGGGATGTTCGCCACGCTTGCAAAATGGATCAAGCCTTCCGGAAAAGCCGTGCTGGAGCATGCTCCTGTGGCAACCGAGCCTTCCGTCCGCATTCCGCCGATCGAAGGCATCGATCTGGAGCGAGGGCTGAGCCTCGTCATGGGAAACGCGTCGTTCTACAGGCGTATGCTGATCAAGTTTCGCAATACCCAAGGCCGTTTCCGGGATGCGTTCGCAAAAGCCCGTGCCGACGACGATCCGCAGGCGGCCGTGCGTTGCGCCCACACCCTGAAAGGCTGCTCGGCCAATCTGGGCATCACCTGCATCCAGGAGCGCGCGATGAAGCTCGAAAAAGCCTGCTCCGAGGGAGGGGATCCCGCGACGATCGATGCTCTGCTCGAGGAAACGGCCGCCGAGCTGGATCGGGTTCTGCGGGAACTGGCGGCCCTCGACGAACCGCCGAAGACCACGCCGGTTCCGACACCCGCCATGCACGATCGCCGGGAGCTGCTCGACGTCTGCGACCGGCTTCGGAAATTGTTCGAGCAGGATGACGCGGCCGCGATCACCCTGGTCGAGAACCACGCGGCCCTGCTCCGGGAGGCCTTTGGCGACAGGTTCGCGGCGCTGGAGAAGACCGTCCGTGAGTACGACTTCGAAGAAGCCCTCGCGATCCTCGAGCAGGGCCTGGCGGACGGGGCGGCGGGCTGAATCGGGCCGGAACCTCTATGACAGTCGTGCGCCGGCGCATCAACCTGCATAACCATACGACCTTTTCCGACGGCCGGTTCGCCGTTTCCGAAATCGTCGCCGAGGCAGCGCGCGTGGGTCTCGAGGGCATCGGCATCAGCGATCATTTCTATACGCGCAAGGTATTCCGGAGGAGCGAACCGCAAGCATGGCTGAACTCGGTATGGCCGGCCTACCTGGCCGAAGCGGAAACGTGGCGCGCGGCCGGTTCCGGCGGGCCGAAAGTCTGGTTCGGGATCGAGCTCGACACCTGTTTCGACCGGGTTGAGATGAGTCTGGCCGAGCTGCCGTGGGCCGGCATCAACTCGCTCGACTACCTGCTGGTCGAATACGCGGGCGAGGAAGAGTGGGGCGGCATGCCAGTAGCGAGGCTCGCGGAGCTTCGGCAACACTGTCGTATTCCGGTCATTGTCGCACATCCAGCGATCGACCGCCTCGAAGATTCGTTGCGGCTGGGGCCGCTCTGTGATATGGTACGTCGGTTCGGATACGGCCTCGAGATGCCCGGCGGAAGTCGGAATCCGTGGTTCTGGGCGCGGCGCGACGCGGGCATTCTTCGCGACCTGTGCCTGACCATCGGAACCGACACCCACGAGCGTCTCGAAGACGTCGGAGAGATCGGAAAGTGCCTCGCGTTCCTCGAACGGAACGGGCTGCTCGACCGGCTCGCCGATCCGGACAGACTTGCGGAGGGCATCCGATGAACGGTGAAAAACGCGAACGTGTGGTCATCACGGCGCTCGGCGCCAACAAGCCCGGCGTGCTGGCCGGTATCACGAGGACGATTGCCGAGAGCAACGTCAACATCGAGGACGTCACGCAGAAGATCATGCAGGATTTGTTCGCCCTCATGATGGTGACGGACGTCGCGCAGGCGAACTGTAGCTTCGACGAATTTCAGTCGCGGATGCAGAAGGCGGCCGACGAGCTGAAGGTGAAGATTTTCATCCAGCACGAAGACGTGTTCAAATTCATGCACCGGCTGTGAGCCGCGGAGCGCGCCATGTCGTACAGTCTCGAAGAAGTCATTGAACTGATTACCGCGGTCGGCGTCGAGACCTTCGATATCCGCACGATCACGGTGGGCGTTTCGCTGCTTACCTGCGCCGACGAGGATGTCGAGCGGTGCGCGGCCAAGGTCTACGACAAGGTCATGCGCACGGCGGCCAACCTCGTGCCGACCGCCCAGGCGATCGAGCGCAAGTTCGGCATTCCGATCGTCAACAAGCGCATCTCGGTCAGCCCGGTCGCGCAGATCGCCGGCCCGTGCAAGGGCGACACGGTTGTGCCGGTCGCTGCCGCGCTCGACCGCGCCGCGACCGAGCTGGGCGTCGACTTTGTCGGCGGCTTCACCGCCAACATCCAGAAGGGCTTCACGCGCGGCGACCAGCTGCTCGTCAACTCGATCCCCGACGCCCTGAGCACGACGAAGCGCGTCTGCTCGAGCGTCAACGTGGGCAGCTCAGCGTCCGGCATCAACATGGACGGCGTCTACCGCATGGCCCAGATCATGAAGGAGACGGCCGAGCGCACGCGCGATCGCGACGGGCTTGGCTGCGCCAAGCTCGTCATCTTCTGCAACCAGCCCGAGGACAACCCCTTCATGGCCGGCGCCTGCCACGGCGTAGGCGAGGCCGAGGCGATCCTGCACGTCGGCATCTCGGGCCCGGGCGTGGTTCGGGCGGCGCTCGCGAACGCCGGCGCCCTCGATTTCGGCGAGCTGTCCGAGCTGATCAAGAAGACCAGTTTCAAGATCACCCGCGTGGGCGAGCTGGTCGGCCGCGAGGCCTCGCGCCTGATGGGCATCCCGTTCGGCGTCATCGATCTTTCGCTGGCCCCGACGCCGGCCGAGGGCGACTCGATCGCCGACATTCTCGAGGCGATGGGCCTCGAACGCACCGGCTGTCACGGCACCACGGCGGCGCTCGCGCTGCTCAACGACGCGGTCAAGAAGGGCGGCGTCATGGCCTGTACCTACGCGGGCGGCCTCTCGGGCGCGTTCATCCCGGTCACCGAGGATGCGAGCATGTGCCGCGCCGTCGAAGAGGGCGTGCTGACGATTCAGAAGCTCGAGGCGATGACCTGCGTCTGCTCGGTCGGCCTCGACATGGTCGCCATCCCAGGCGACACGAGCGTCGAGGTGCTTGCCGGCATCATCGCCGACGAGATGGCGATCGGCATGATCAACCACAAGACCACCGCCGTCCGCCTCATCCCGGTCCCCGGAAAAAAAGCGGGCGATATCGTCGACTTCGGCGGCCTCCTCGGCAAAGGCCCGATCATGGACGTCGTCCGCCACTCCCCCGCCGCCTTCGTAAAACGCGGCGGCCGCATCCCCGCCCCCATCCACAGCATGAAAAACTGACCGTTATATACGGTTATGTGTATGTGGGGGCGGGTTTCAAACCCGCCCCTGCGTTCTGTGTGGATGCGTGTCGAAGATGTGTTTCAGGGATGCCAGGATCGATTTCATCGTTGATTCCGGGACTTCGCCGGATGTGCCGACGACGCGCGATACATCGATGGCACGAACCTGGTCGAGGAGGGCGATCGAGTTGCTGGGAATTCCGCCCGTTCCCGCGGAAAGACGGGGATACAGGGCCGGTGAAGCCGCTGACCACCTGGAATGGCGGTCGGTGGTCAGGGGAACGACGATCAGCATCGGATACCTGGGTGTTCCGATATGCTCAGGAAGACCGACGACGAGGACAGGCCGGGTTCCCTCCTGTTCGTGACCGCCGGGGACATGTCGCTCGAGCGCGACGCGGAGGACACAGCCGATGCGGGGAATCACCGCTTCCGGACCTTGTCGAAGGACTTCGTGCGCGGATTCCAGCGAATGGGTGTGCTGGCATCTTCGAATGCCGATAGATACTTCTTCAACTCACCCGGCGAAACGTCTTTTTCGATGTCGGCCAGCGTTTCGCGAAGATCTTCGGCGCCGTCCTCGAGCCAGATGGCATCCTCGGCGATCATCGCCTCATCCGGTTCGTCCGAAGCCGTTTCCCGACGGGTATCCCTGACGGCCCGGCTGATTGCGGCAACGACGAAATCCTTGATCTGGATGCCGAGATTCGCCGCGGCCGTTTTCATTCTCCGGTGCAGTTCCGGGTCGAGAGGAATGTTGATGCGTTTGATGGTGCGCTCCATACCGGCCTCCCTGATGTTATTCACTTATAAATATAATCTAAATAACTTTTCTATGCAAATGAGGATGCTGAATCACGTGAAGGCCGGGATGCAGTTGTTTGACGGAATCAGCCGAAGCCCGGGCGGCGGGCGAGGCGGGAGAGGAGGAGGGTGCCGAGGAGGAGGATGGCGAGGTGCCAGAGGAGACGGCGGGGGAATTTTTCGAGGGTGCTGATGGCGGGGGCTTCGGCGGTGTGGGAACATTCTCCCTCGGCGTGATTGCATTCCCCGTGGTCTTCTGTGTGTTCGCCTGTCTGAGGCCGCGCGAACGGATCGAGGGGATCATGCACGGGGGAGGGTTCGGCGGGAGGTTGGCCCGGTTGCAGGGTTGCCGTCGCGGGAACCGGTTCCGCCGGGGGAAGCAGTTGCTCGGGGAGGGCCGGCACCGGCTGGCCTGCGTCGACCATGCGCAGATACTCGCCCAGCAGGCCGCCCTCGATGCTGAGGGGAAGGTTGGCGGCCTTCCAGGCCTGCACGGCGTCTTTGCGGCGGCCCAGGTCGACGAGAAACCGTGACTTCCAGATCGCGTAAGTGCGCGGAACCATGATCGGGTCGGCCAGTGGGTCGTCACCCGGGTCGCGATACAGAGCGAGGGCTTTCTCGGCGTAGCGCAGGGCGGCCAGGCGGTTGTTGGGCTCGGGGACGTTGTAGCTTTCGCGGAAGCCCCACAAGTGGGCGCCGGTTCCGTATAACTCGTGAATGCGCGGGTTCCCGCGGTTGGCGAGAATGCCGGACTGGAGGAGGCGGAGGCCGTCGGTGAACCGGCCGAGGTGCAGCGACAGGTTCTGGACGATGAGAGAATAGGCGTCGATATGGTTCGGATCGAGACTGATGGCCAGCTCGAGGAGAGGCATGATCTCGGTGTTGCCGGCGTAGCTTCCCGGGATGAACCGGGCGGCGAGGCGGCGGGTCGGGCCGAAGTGCATGTACTCATCCGCGCGCAGCCAGCATGCGTCGGCGACGATACTCCGGAGCTGGCGCGGCACGGCTTCAAGGCAGGCCTCACCCAGCTCGAGGGCGGGGACGTCCGGGTAGATGGTTTCCCACCAGCCGGCCCGCAGACTCCACTGGACGCTCACGCACATGCTCAGCAGCAGGGCGAGGACAAACAGGGGACGGCAGGGCCGCGCCGCGGGCGAGGCGGTCACAGGTCGCGCCTGCTCAGTAGGAATGCGCCGGCGGCCAGGTAGAAGAGGCAGAGCAGCGCGGTGTAAGCCGACAGCAGGGCCACGGCACCGGCCTGGATGGGCGCGTCGTGGACGACGGCCATTCGCATCTCGAACAGCGTGAAATCGGGCAGCACGAGGGCGACGGCTTCCAGAAGCCAGGACAGGGCGGGCACCTGGTGTTTGTCGAGCAGCATGCGACCGACGTCGAGACCGTGGCCGAGCACGTAGACGAGCACCGTCAGGCTCAGGACGACGATGCGGGTCGTGACGATGGCCAGCAGGAGGATGACGGCCACGACAACGCTCTGCTTGAGGAAGAGGACGAGCGAGCCGACCGGCACCTCCCAGAACCAGGCCCCGTCGTGCCAGCGCAGGAGCAGGAGAAGCCCGAGGCCCATCAGGGCGTGAAAGAACGCCAGCGTGCCGGCGACGCCCAGAAACCGGCCCAATAAATAGCTGCGTCTATCATTGTAGCGCGTCAGGATGAAGTAGATGGTCCGGCGCTCGATATCGGGCAGGATCTGCTCGAACGAGAGGAACAGGACGATCATCAGCCCGAACAGCGAGGCCAGGTTCATGCCGAGGTCCTTCACGACCTTGACCTGGAAGCCGATCCGATACACGTCGAGCAGCCATGCCGATGCGGTCAGGGGCAGCAGCAGAAGAAGAATACCCAGCAGGAGGCGACTGCGAAGGGCTTCGAGGAAGCCATACCACCCGATCCAGAACGCCGTTGTCAGGGCATGCTTCATACGACCATGAGCTCCTTGCAGATTCACGAAGAACCGAGATGCCGATCCGCAGATTTCGCAGATACTATTCTGTAAAATACATTATTTCGTGTCGCATGAAGATTCATGACCGTTCGCCCTGAGCCTGTCGAAGGGCGAGAGGCCTGCGTCATCTGCAGATCGTTTGTCCTCGTTCCGGTGGGTCGTGTGAAGATACCAGATTCGAAGGAAAATGAAAACCCGGGCCGTCGTGCGGCCCGGGTTTTGAAAGATCAGGTCAGTTCGACAGCCACTGCAGGTGCAGGGTTGCGCGGGTGCGGTCGGGACCGCCGCAGCCGGGATAGAATACCACGCCGTTGGTGCCGGTGAACGTGCCCCAAGGCGCCGGGTTCGCAAGACCGTTGGAGTTGTTATACCCGAAGGCGAAGCAGCAGGTGGCCCGTCCGACGTTGCGGGGAACCCAGTTTTCCGACCAGGTCTGGGTGGTATCGCCGCTGATCTTGAGGAAGCGATACCGGGTGCGATAATCGTTGGGGATCAGGTCGAGACGGGGGTAATACTGCATGACTTCGGGGCAGGCGAAGACGCGACCGTCTTTCACGATGCGAAGAATTTCATCGGTATTGGGGGTGATGCCGTTGACGTTGATCCACTGCCAGGCGAGAGTCGTCGGGTTCTGGCGGAGAATCTGGCGGCCGGCGAGGTTCGCGTTCTGGGGGTTGAAGTCCAGCTGGACGGCGTCATTGAACTGGAACGCAGTGTGCTGGGTTTCCCAGACGCCGATGGCCTGGTCGATCGACTTGAGCTGAGACATGCAGGCGCGCTGGCGCGACTCCATGACGAAGCTCTGATACTTCGGAATACCGACGGCGGCCAGGATACCGATGACGAGGACGACGATCATCAGTTCGATCAGGGTAAAACCTAGTCTGTTCATGATTCCTCCCTTTCGTAATGAAAAATCTTCAGGGGCGGACAGGATCAGTTGCCGGCGGGGGCAGCGGGAGCAGCCGGAGCGGCAGCGTCGGCCGGGGCGGCCGGAGCAGCGGCATCAGCCGGAGCGGCGGGGGCAGCGGCATCAGCAGCAGCCGGAGCAGGGGTGGTCGCGTCGATCACTTCGCCGCCTGCGGCGGGAGCTGCT
Organism: Candidatus Ozemobacteraceae bacterium; assembly: GCA_035373905.1. Classification (NCBI taxonomy): domain Bacteria; phylum Candidatus Rifleibacteriota; class Candidatus Ozemibacteria; family Candidatus Ozemibacteraceae; species Candidatus Ozemibacteraceae bacterium. The sequence continues at coordinate 26,870 of DAOSOK010000039.1, forward strand.
GCATCGCCTTCTGCGGGAGCTGCGGTCTCTGCGCCGGGGATCGGAACGCCGGGGGCCGTCGTGTTGCCGTTTGCATCAACACCCAGATTTTTGTTCTCGGGCGGAATCGGCGCGGGCTGCGTCGTGCCGCAACCGGCGGTGAACCCGGCGAGAACGAGCATCACGAGCAGCGAAAAAAAAGCCTTGGATCGAAACATGGTAGGGACCTCCCCTTCTTCTGAAAAATGAATGATGAATTCAGGATACTCCTCTCTCCATAATGCTAGCAGGAGCGTTTCGAGTCAACAACTTTTTCGGATTCGGAAGTTTCTGTACAGCTTGCGGATGGCGAATGGATCGATATCAGCGAAACGAACGCTTCCTCGAGATCGCTTCCGCTCGGGTTCAGGCCGGCGAGGGGACCCTCGAACAGCATGCGGCCGCGGTGAATGACGCCGACCCGGTCGCACAGTTCCCGTACATCCGCCAGGATGTGCGTGCTGAAGAACACCGTCTTTCCACGCGTTCTCAGGGACCGCAGGATTTCCTTGACCCGGCGTCTTCCCAGCGGGTCGAGACCGCTGCTGGGTTCGTCGAGAATGTAAACGTCGGGGTCGTGCAGCATGGCGCATGCAAGCGCGAGCCGTTGCTGCATGCCCTTGGAATACGCGCCGACCGGCTTTTCCCGGTCGTTCCAGAGTTCGAGATCCTCCAGCACCTGGCGTGAGCGGTCGTCGTCGTGAGGAATTCCCAGCAGGCGTGCCGCGTACCGCAGCGTTTCGAGCGCGTTCAGAAACTCGTAGAACGACGGCTTCTCGGGAGCGAAGCCCAGTCGCCGCAAATCCTCCGGCGTCGCGTCCTGGCCAAGGAACCGCACCCGGCCGCCGTCGGGGCGGGTCAGCCCCAGCGCGATCTTGATCGTCGTCGTCTTGCCGGCCCCGTTCAGACCGACGAACCCGTAAATCTCGCCGGGCATCAGCGTGAGCGACACCCCGTCCAGCACCGCCCGTCGCCCGCAGGCCGCCAGCGGATCGCTGATGATGTCATACGTCTTCGTGATGTCACGGATCTCGAGAATGGGCGTGGCTTCCACGGAATCCTCCTGTCAGGGGCGCGACCAGCTGTCGTTCTGGAACGTGAAGGTGTTGCGGTTCACGCGCTGTTCCGCGCGGCGCATGGCCCGCAGGGTGCCGTTGCGGTCGAAGACCAGTGCGGTCACGCTGGCCTGGGAATTGCCGGGCGGTCCGCTCAGCTCGTACCAGACCGCCATCGAGGCGACCTGGCCGGTGGGAAAGAACATCGAGACCATCTGCGGCGGCGTGACCGCGACCCCGAGGCGCAGGCAGACGTTCAGCCCGCTCTGCGCACCCTGGCGTGCCTGGGCCTCGAAGACCGTCATCGCGTGCGAGATGGTGTGATCGAGCGTCAGGATCTTCTGGCTCGACACGTAGAGCCCGAGGATCGTTATCAATATCAACGCGTATACAAAAAACGAGCCCCGGCGCGGATGAGGCGGAAGTCTCATGCGTTCAATTCTCCGAGTTCCGAAGGTAGATCGTCGGCTGCACGGTCAGGAACATCTCGTCTCCGCTGGGCAGATCGTCGGCGTCGCGGTCCCGGTGCATCGTCAGCGACAGACGCACCGCGGCGCTGGCCGAGTTGTTGGGAACGGTGAGAACGGCCATGGGGTTCGCCGCCGTCGTGTCGGGGGAGAGCATCAGTCGCGTTTTTCGTGTTTCGAGCGGGGGAGGAAGAGGCTCCCCCGCGAGGACTTTCTGGATGGGCGGTCCGCCGCCGACTCTTTGGCGGAGAAGTTGGCCGTTCTGGATCCAGACTCGCCAGTTCGTGCCGCCGACCCGGTATTCCAGCCGCCCGCCCGCAACGATGCTCGCACGGTCCGCCTGATACAGGCCGTCGTGCGGATTGACCGGTGCGCCGTCCCCTTCGGCGATGAGGCGGATGCCGTCGCGCAGCGCCTGCTGGCAGTCGCCGAGGTCCTGGATCGCCTTGTTCGTAGTGATGCCGGCTTGGAACGTCGTCGCCAGCCCGGTCAGGATGACGAGGAACGTGATCGAGGCCATCAGGATCTCGATCAGGGAAAAGCCGGCGCTGCCAAGGTTGCGTCTCATGGTCCGCGCCTTCCGAGAAATGTCGAGAGCGTGGCACCTTCATCAGGGAGGGCGGGGCTGAGCGGCACCGCCTCGACTTCGACCACATACAGCCGGTCGGCAGGAATCGCCGGTGCCGGGCCTGGGACCCAGACTGGTGCTGAAGCCGAAACCGGCGGGAGGTCCCATTGGGTGTGCGACCTGGCACGATACCTGACTTGGAACGCGGCGTCGCGCAACGGCGGTGTGCCGGCCGGGGTCAACGTCTGCCAGACGCCGGTCACGTCGAGGCTGGCGGGGTTCGACGCCCAGACGGCCCGCAGCTCCTCGAGGGCGCCCTCGGCGAGATACAGCGCCTGGAACTGATTCTTGCTGTTCTGGATCTCTCCGAGGCTCGATTGAAGCGAGCCGACCAGGGATATGACGGCCGTCCCGAGAATCACGACGGCGATCAGGGCCTCGAAAAGAAAATATCCCTTACGATATATAAAATTTAGTTTACCACTTGGCAATGTCCCCGCCCGCTCACCCTGAGCCTGTCGAAGGGGAAGGGGGAATGTTCGTGCTTCGGCAGGTTCAGCACGAACGGGGGATGCGATGAAGTCGGTCATGGCAGCTGCACCAGCCTCGGCAGAACGGCAGAGGTATTCGTTGGGCCGTCGATGATGATATCCCAGCCGCCGACTTCGGGGAGGGGTCGGCGGTTGGCCGGGTTCGCATCGTCGTGAAACGCCTGGACCCGGAGCGTGTAGGAGGCGGCGGGAGGCAGGTTGGTCAACTGGCCCCGGTCGTTGAAATGCAGGGTGAAATGCGTCGCGCTCGAGGCCGGCACCGAAAGCGGAAGAATGCAGATGGAGCGCGTGTCGAGCCGGCGCCGCCAGCTCTGTTGCGTCGACAGCATCTCGTCCATCAGCACGCTGCGCACATTCGAACCGTCGGGGGCGAACATCTCGTAGGACGAGACAAACGCCTCGGTGGGGACCCGGATGAAGTTGACCGTGCCGGTTCCGGTTCCTGCACTGATCACAGCCTGTCGTGCGAGGCAGATGTCCTGGAAGATGACGCGGGCCTCCTGTTCGAGGCGGCTCTGGTGCGCGAACTCCATGAGCAGCGGGTACCCGGCCGTCGACAGGATGCCCATGATGACGAGCACAACGAGAAACTCGACGATGGTGAAGCCGCCGAGTCCGGTGTGCCCGATGCGATGAGCTCTCATGTCCCGGTGAACGTTCCCCTCCGGAAGAACCCTTTTCGCATCCATGTTACCCCATATTCTTGTCGCCCCGCCAGGGAAATCTCCCGTTGTTTCATGTGACATGTCGATCACGGTGTTCACGGTCGGGTTTCAAACCCGCCCCTACACCCGAACATGCGGGCCGCCCCGGCATTGTGACCCGATCCGGCATGGTGGGCCGACCAGAAATTGCGAGGTAGTGCGGTATCATGGCCCGGCCGAAGGCCTGGCATGGGACCGCCACCTCCGGGGGAGATCGAATTTTGAAATTGGATGTTGCGTGCTCGGGGGGGAGTGCCTACAATGGCGGAAAAGAGGGAGAGGAGGTTTCCGGTGCCGGAGAAATTCATATCGTATTTCAGTACCCACCTCGTCGACGAAGTCATCGAGAAGTGCCGAAAGGAGCTGGTCGGCAAGCCCAACGATCCGGAACTCCACAGAAATCTCGGCCAGGCGTATTTCAAGAAGGGGAGTCACCAGGAAGCCCTCGCGGCGTTCGTCGAGGCCGCACGCCTCAAGCCGCGCGATGCGGAGATCCAGCTCGCCGTCGGCCGTTGCCACGAGTTGCTGGGTCAGCAGGCCGAGGCTGAACGGGCGTTCGCGAACGCGCTCGACATCGAGCCGGAGTGGCCCGATACGCACTACTACGTCGGCAAGGCCCACCTCGCCGCCGGCCGCACCGCCGATGCGAAGCGCGAGCTCCAGGCCGCCATCGACCGCAACCCCCGCTTCCGCGACGCCATGTATTCCCTTGCCCTCGCCTACGAGCGTGAGCAGGACTGGCCTCGCACCGTCGAGACCCTCAAGAAGATCATCGCGATGCCGGGCCTGCCCGACAAGTCGCGCAACCCCTTTCCCTACGACCTCGAAACGCTGTTCGACGACCCGCTTCTGCTGAACGAGGCCATCCGGCAGCTCGAGTCCGCCATCAACCTGTATCCGAACTTCGCCGATCTGCATTACAAGCTGGCCATGGCCTTCCGCCGCAAGGGGCAGAAAGACCAGGCTCTCGAGCATTTCCGGAAGGCGCTGACCCTGAACCCGAAGTTTCACCTGGCCCGCCACTACTACTGGCACTGGGAAGACGATTCCGATCCGAGACAGGCGAAGCAGCCATGATCCGCAAGCGACTCGGAGACGCTCTCGTCGACGCCGGCCTCGTCACCGCCGAACAGCTCAGCGAAGCCCTCGTCAAGCAGAAAGAGCTGGGCAAGCGCCTCGGCAAGGTGCTCGCCGAAATGAAGCTCTGCACCGACGAGCAGATCGCGAAAGCCCTGGCCGGCCAGCTCGGCATCAACTTCATCGAGATGGACGAAATATCGGTTCCGCCCGAAGTGCTGCGGCTGATTCCCGAAACCATCGTTCGCAGTCATACCCTCCTGCCGGTCGCCCGCAAGGGCAACGTGCTCACCGTGGCCATGGCCGATCCGCTCGACGCCTTCATCGTCGACGAGATCCGCTACCAGACCAACTTCGAAGTGGAAGAGGCGATCGCGCCCGAGTCGGCCATTCTCGACGTGATTCGCCGCTACTTCGGCTCCGAGGACATGTCCTCGGCCCTGCGCACCATCAAGAAAGACGACCAGGGAGATCTGGCCGCCCTTCCCGAAGACGCCAACGCGTTCGACCTGATGGCCACCGACGAGGCCGCCGTCGTCAACTTCGTCAGCAAGATCATCCGGCAGGCCATCAACGACAAGGCCTCCGACATCCACCTCGAGCCCGAAGAGGACGGCCTGCGCATCCGGTTCCGCATCGACGGCGTGCTGGTCGAGATCGTGCGCGTGCCCAAGGCGAACCAGGCCGAAATCACCTCGCGCCTCAAGATCATGGCCGAAATGGACATCTCCGAAAAGCGCCTCCCGCAGGACGGCCGCATCCGCGCCCGCCTGACCGACAAGAACGTCGACCTGCGCGTCAGCTGCCTGCCGGTGGTCTGGGGCGAAAAAATCGTCGTTCGTATTCTCGATAAAAGCGCGCTCAGCCTTTCCCTGCGCGACGTCGGCTTCGAAGACGACCTGCTGGAGCGGTTCGAGACCGCCGTGCGCCAGCCCAACGGCATCATCCTGCTCAACGGCCCCACCGGCAGCGGCAAGACCTCGACCCTCTACGCCGCGCTCAACTACATCATCTCCCCGAAGATCAACATCTCGACCGCCGAAGACCCGGTCGAAATGCAGGTCAAGGGCGTCAACCAGGTCCACGTCAAGTCCGACATCGGCCTCACCTTCGCCCGCACTCTGCGCGCCCTGATGCGCCAGGATCCCAACGTCATCATGGTCGGCGAAATCCGCGACACCGAGACGGCCCAGATCGCCGTCGAGGCCGCCATGACCGGCCACCTCGTCCTCTCGACTCTCCACACCAACGATGCCCCGTCCACCATCGGCCGACTCATCGACCTCGAGGTCGAGCCGTACCTCATCGCCTCGACCCTCTCGGTCGCCGTCGCCCAGCGACTCGTGCGGCGGATCTGCCCCCGGTGCGTCCAGCCCCACGCGCCTGCCGAGAGCGAGGTCGAAGACCTGCAGATGGACAAGCTGAACGTGCCCGCCGGCCTCGCCTTCTTCAAGGGCAAGGGCTGCAACAACTGCAAAACCTCCGGCTACAAGGGCCGCACCGCCGTCCACGAGATGATGACCCTGAGCGATCCCATCCGCCGCCTCATCGTGAACAAGGCCTCAGCTTCCGAGATCCGCCGCGCCGCCATCGACGGAGGCATGGTTCCCCTGCGAAAATGCGCGATCCTCAAGGCGTCGAAGGGCGTCACCACGATCGAGGAGATCCTGCGCGTGACGAAGAACGAGGAAATCTGACGTGCCCTGGTACGTCTATTCAGGCATCGACTCGAAGGGGCATTCCGTCTCCGGCGAAGAGTTCGGCGACAATCAGACCGAGGTGATGAACCGCCTCATGGCGGGCGGCGTCTCGGTGCTCGAGATTCGGGCCAAGAAGGGCGCGAGCGTTTTCGAGGCAATCGGAAACAAGTTCCAGTGGGTGTCGGCGCACGAACTGAAATTCCTGTACGTGAACCTCGCCACTCTGATCGAAGCCGGCTGCACCCTTCGCGCCAGCCTCGCCTCGCTGGGCGACCAGTCGGACAATCCCCTCCTGAAGAAGGCGCTGACCGACATCAACGCCGCGATCGCCAGCGGCAAATCCTTCTCCGAGTCGCTCCAGGCCCACCCCAACGTCTTCAGTCCCCTGTTCGTCAGCCTCGTCAAGGCCGGCGAGGAAGGCGGCATGCTCGACCAGATCCTGCTGCGCTACGCCGCCTTCACCGAAAACCAGGAGGCCATCAAGGGCCGCATCCGGGGCGCCCTCATCCTGCCGGCCATCATGATCCTCGTGGCCGTCGGCGTCGTCATCGGCCTGCTGACCTACGTGTTCCCGACGTTCATGCAGCTGTTCAAGGGCCGCGAGAACATGCTTCCCCTCCCCACCCAGGTCGTCATGGCCGTCTCGGATTTCCTCCGGTACCAGTATCTCGCCATCATCGGCCTGGCGATTTTCGGGACCATCGGCCTGTGGCTCTTCCTCAAGTGGGAAAAGGGCTGGCGTGCATTCTCCTGGCTCCAGCTCCGGGTGCCGCTCTTCGGGACCCTGTTTCGCAAAGCCTACGTCGCCCGCTTCGCTCACACGCTCGGTTCGCTGGTCAAGGGCGGCGTGCCGGCCCTGCGCGCCCTCAGGATCACGAGCGAGACGATTCCGAACACCGAGGTGAAGGACGTCATCGCCTCGATCCAGGAGAGCGTCGAGCGCGGCGGCACCTTCTCGGCGCCGATGCAGAGGCACAAGCACCTGTTTCCCACGATGGTCACCCTGATGATCAGCGTCGGCGAATCGACCGGCAAGATCGACCACATGCTCGACAAGGTCGGCGAATACTACGACCAGGAGGTCTCGGAGGCCATTTCCGCCATCCTGACCGCCATCGAGCCGATCCTGACGGTCGTCATGGGCACGATCGTTCTCACGATCGCCGCTTCCATGTTCCTTCCCCTCTTCAACATCTCCAAAGTCCTGCGCTGATCATCGCCGGCCAGGGCAGGGCGGGTTTCAAACCCGCCCCTGCGGGCGCATGAGCGGCACCCACAGGGACCACCGCATCCGCAGATGACGCAGATTTTTTCATGAACATCATCTGCGGATTCGGTTTTCCTTTGGCCGTGAAATGAGGCGTTAACAAATCTCGGCACCCTGTCGATAATGCCCGCGATCGCGGAGATTATCTTCCGGGCATTGCCGTGATCTCTTTCGCCCGGAACAGATTCCACCTCCGGCGGGTGCCGGCGAACAGGACAGTGTCGAGATCATGAGCAGCCAACCAATCGTCTTCGACGGCTTGAAGAAGGTCATCGGCCTCGACATCGGCTCGACCTCGATCAAGGCGGTCCTGCTGGAACTCCAGTCCGGCGCGCCCATCTGCCGCGGCATGTACTGCTTCGACGTGCCGCGCGACATCGGGCTGACGAAGCCGGTCCTGCTCGAAGGTCTGCGCAACGTGGCGGCCGCCTTCGGCCACGAGACGAAGTCCGTCGCCCTGCTCACCGCCGACCGCGACGTCCAGCTGAAGTTCGTCGAAAAACCTCCCATGACCCGGCAACAGCTCGACCAGGTCATGGAGCTCGAGATGAAGCCGCCGCCCAGCCTCGAAGGCCCGACGGTCGAACTCGCGCACACCTACACCATTCTCGGACAATCCGCCCTCGAAGAACGGGCCACGGTGCATTTGCTCGTGGCCTCCTTCCCGGTATCCTGGCTCCGCGAAAAAGAGGAGCAGATCAGGGAAGCCGGCCTTTCGCTCGAGGGCGTCTATCCGTATCCCGTGGCCCTGCGCGAGTGCTTCTGGATCAACTACGGCGAGAGTTTCGAGGAAAAAGTGTCGCCCTATCTCATCGCCCTGTTGAACCTCGGAGCTACGTCCAACCAGGTCGCCGTCTGCGATCTGCAGACTCTCCGCCTCGCTCGTACGTTCCCCTTCGCGGGGGATGAGCTGACTCAATCCCTGACCAAAACCTACAAATCGGGTGGCCAGGAGATCGTTCTCGACCGGAACGCGGCCGAACAGTACAAGGTGACCATCGGCATTCTCTCACCCGAGGAACAGCGGGCCTACGAGAGCGATGCCGTCGAGATACAGGTTTCCGAGGGTATCAGGCGCGGGATGGAACGCATGATGCAGAAGGTGCGCCTGTCCCTCGACTACTTCAAGGGCCAGATGAAGAGCCAGGTCAGCCAGGCCTTCGTCTTCGGCGGCGCTGCCAATTTGCGCAGTCTCGAAGGCAACCTGCAGGAGAATCTGACGGTCAGCCTCATCCAGCCCCTCTTCCCGTTCAAATCCGTGCCGTTCCTGCCGAAAGACGGCCAGACGCCCGACCCGCGCCTCGCGCCCGTAATCGTCCCGGCCGTCGGAGCCGCCCTGTGCGGCATGCGTGGCAACGCGGCCGTCCTCAATCTGATGGAAGGCATGCAGGCCGAGCGGCGGAAGCGGATCCAGCGCATGATCGCGACCGTGCTCGTGCCCGCCCTGTGCGGCCTGGCCGCCCTGCTCGCGCCCGCGCTGTATGCCTGGCAGGTGTATCTGCCCCACCGGGCGCGGGTCATGCGGGCCGTCGAGGAAAACGTCCGCATGACGAACGAGTTCGCGCAGGTCGCCTCGTTCAAGGCCCAGTATGACCAGCTCGTGAAGCAAAAACGGGACCTGACGATCCGCACGACGTTCATCCAGAGCATTCTCCGCAAGCGCATCTTCTGGTCGAGAATCTTTACCGAGCTGGGAACCTGCATGCCGCCCGAAGTCTGGTTGACCGAGATCCTGAGCGACGATTACGTCGCCGCTCAGAGCACGGCCCTCGACCAGTCGATGGGGGGCGGGATGCCGGGTGAAACCGGCGGTGGCCAGAAGCCCGCCGCCAGGAAAGGGCCGCGAAGCCTGAGCATGAAGGGCCGGAGCTTCGGCTTCGGCGCGTTTTCCACGTTCATCAAGAACCTCGAAGGCTCGGCGGCGTTCCAAAACGTTGTCTGGCAGAGGAGCGAACGGGCCCAGGCGGGAACGGAGATCGTCGAGTTCTCCGTCTCGTGCGAACTGCGGCCGCCTGCCGCCGGGGGAGGAAAGCAGCCGTGAACCAGCAGGTCATCATCGCCATCCTGGTGATCAGCCTCGCGCTGGTCGGCTACGATTGGCAGTACAACCACCCGCAGCGCCAGATGGGCGTGACGGCCCAGGAACAGACGAACGAGAAGCTCCGCCAGGACCTGAACACGGCCCTCGACGCCAAGGCGAAGATCGCCACCCTCCAGGCCGATATCAAAAAAACGCAGGCGCTCTCGGTCGAACTGTCGAAACAGTTGCCCAAGCGGAGCGAGGCGGGCGCCCTCCTCGAGCAGATCACCACCACTTCGACCACGAAACGGATGCGGATCGACTCGGTCACCCCTGCAGCCCTGGCCGCCAAGACCGTCGGCATCAGGCTGGCGGCGAACGATCCGGTGGCCCAGGTCAAATACGAGGAGATGGAACTGTCTCTCGAAATGCACACCTTCTATCGCGATCTCGGAGCCTACCTGGAGCGCCTGGAACAGATCCCGCGCCTCGTCGACGTGGACGGGATCCAGGTGCTTGCGCCGACGAAACCCGGCCCCCTGGAGATCAAGATGCGCGTGAAAACCTACATCTACGGCGGGTGATGCGATGAATCCGAACCTGCGACTGACGGCCGCCCTCGGCATGACCCTGCTGTTGGGGAGCTCGGCCTATTCCCAGATGGGTGGTGGCGCCCCGGCCCCGGTGCCGCCGGGCGTGGAGTCGCCCGGCCCGGATACGTCCGGCATCCGGGAAGTCCCGCCCGGATTCGAAGTGCCGCCCGCCGAAGGTGCCGACGCGGAAGGTGCGGAAAAAAAGAGCAAGTGGAATATAACCGAGTCTATGGAAGAATGGGAAAAGATCGAGGGGGGAGGCCCGGAGGGCGTCTGGAACCAGGCGCGCGACATCTTCCGGCCGGGAAAGGGCGCGATCCCCGCACCCGCGATCGCCCCGTCGCAAACCCAGGCGCAGACGCCGGACGCGGTCGACCTGACCGGAGAGTCGGTCCGGCTGCCGGTCCTGCACGGCGTCATGACCGGGTCGGATGACGACCGGGTCGCGATTCTCGGCCAGAACATGGTTCGCGAGGGAGACTTCTGCGACGGGTTCACCGTTCGGTCCATCAAGCCCAGGAGAGTGACCTTGTCGCGAGACGGGAAGGAGTATGTCCTGTATGTCAAAGAATAACCGTTTCCTGCCCTTGATTCTGGCCGTGGCCCTCGGAGGTGCCGGTTCGGCCGGCCTTTCGGCCGCCGTGCAGCCGGAGGCCGAGATGCAGGACAGAACTCTTTTCCGTCTGATCACCGATCGCCTGTCCGTTTTGTATCTGATGTCCGGCAGGGCGGACGACGCCGTCAAGCTCCAGAAGGAAACCATGAGCACGGCCGGCAAGCCCGTTCCCGTCGCTCTCGTGCGGAGCCGGGGCGAGGAGCTCGTCACCCTGCTCGACGAGGATTTCAAGGAGGAGGAGGCCGCGAAGTTCCGGGCGAAACTCCGGGAGGCCGGCATCGAGATCGGCTCGCCGTCTCCCTCCGCCCCGATCGCGGCCGTGAAACCCGTCGCCAAGGCTTCTCCGCCGGCCGTCGAACCGAGACCCGACATTGTCCGGAAGTCGGCGCCCAGGGCGGTTGTGGAGCCTGAACCCGAACGCCCTCCCGTCGCCGTTCCCGAACCGGAACCGGCGCTCCAGGCACGTCCCGCCCGCACGGCGGCCGCGCCGGCGATCCCGTTGCCGAAACCCGCTCCGGCCGGCGAAACGGTCGTGGAAGAAGAGACGGTTGTCGTGAAACGGAGCGCCACTTCCGGCGATGAAGCCGGCATGGCCGTGGTGAAGGTGCGGCGTCAGCCCGGCTCACGGCCGGCGGCGGCCCCCGCGGCCGTTCCGACCCCGAAGGCGGCTTCCCCGGCCCCGGTTTCCCTGCCCGCGCCTGCTTCCAGGACCGTCATCGAGCCTGTTTCCGCTCCGGCTCCTGCTCCCGCGCCGGTTGCCCGGGTCGTCGCTCCGGATGCTCCGAAGCCGGTCGTGAGCGCTCCCGCCCGTTCCGCGTCCTCCGCGCATGCCAGAAAGGTGATCGAGGAGGAGACGGTGACGGTCGAGGAGGAAGCCGTGCCGCCGGCCGAGCCGAAGCGCGCCGTGGTGAAGGTGCGCCGCGTGCAGACGCCGATCGCGCCGCCCCCGGCCGCCCCCGCCCCCGCCGTCGCGACCGCGCCGGCGAAGATCGCGAAGAAGACGTATCTGACGGTTCCCAAATCGATGATCGTGCCGGTGAAGAAGGCCCCCGTGGCCCAGTCGCAGCCTCTTTTCCCGAAGAAGGCCCAGCCCGGCCCGGTGGTGGTGCCCGAGCCCGACCAGCCGGTCAAGTCGGTCAGCCTCGCGCCGAAGCGTGACAACGCCCTGCGTGACCTGTCGAGCATCCGGGTGTCGCTCGAGTTCCGCGACGTTCAGCTCGCCGACCTGGTGCGGCTGCTGGCCAACAAGGCCAACCTGAACATGGTGTCGAAGAACCCGATCTCCGGCCAGACGACGGTCAACTTCCAGGATATCCCGATCGGCACCGCGCTCGACACGGTGCTCAAGACCAACGGCTACTCGTACGAGGTGCGCGACGGCGTCGTCTGGGTCTACCGTGTGGGCGAGGAGCCCCTCGAGACCCGCGTCTTCTTCCTGCGCCACGCCATGGCCTACGAGATCCTGCCGCTCGTCGAGAACACCCTGCAGCAGCTCGACAGCCAGCCCGACGAGATGTCGGCACTCTTGGCGGCCTCGCGCCCCGCAGCGGCCTCGACGATGGCCGCGCCCGCCGCCGCTCCCGCCCCCGCCGGGGGAGCCGCCCCGGCCGGAGCGCCCGCCGCCGGAAACGCCGGTGTTGCCGGAGCAGCCGGAGGCGCCCCCGCGCCCGCCGCTGCCGGAGCCCCCGCGGCCGGTGCGGCCGGCCAGCCCGCCGCTCCCGGTTCGGGAAGCGCCGGTGCCGCCGTGACGGCCTCGCCCCGCGTCTCGTCGTCGGGCCGCTGGAGCATCCAGGCCGACGAGCGGTCCAACTCGCTGATCGTGCTGGCCCCCCGGCCGAAGCTCGACGAGATCGCGCGGCTCCTCGAGGTGTTCGACGTCTCGATGGAGAACCGCCAGATGCAGGAGCGAATATTCAAACTGAAATATATCGACAGGAATACGCTGGTGAAGGCCATCCAGATGGTGCTTCCCCGGTTCGACCCCGACAAGCAGATGCTCTAGGTTCAGCGAGTCGATTCGGGCGCCGTTGCTTCGGGCATGGGCGGAGCCGGCGGTTCCGGCGGCAGTTCATCCGGCGGCATGAGCGGCTCGGGCGGCGGCACCGGCATGACCGGCGGCGCGTCCGGCGGCATGTGACGGCCGAAGGGGAGGGAACCAGATCATGAAACGAACCAGAACCCTGCGCGTGATGCTCGCGGCCGGCCTGCTGTGCGGCATCCTGTCCCTGGCGATCAGCCGCGTCCCGGCCTTCGGTCAGGCAGCCCCGGCCGGCGGCGGAACCGGCGGCGCCTCCGTGCCCCTGGAGAGCACGTTCGTGATCCGCGAAACGCCCGACAACCTCAAGAAGATCGAGCAGATCATCCGAAGCCTCGACGTGCCGCCCAAACAGGTACTGATCGAAGCCCACATCTTCGACGTGGCCCTCGACGACGAAAACTCGACCGGCATCGACTGGTCCGCGATGATGACCCAACTCGGTCGCCAGGCTCCTCTCTGGCAGTTCGACCAGACCCTGGCGCCGACCGGCGGCAACGGAATCCTGCGTTTCGGCACCCTCAGTAACGAGCACTTTTCCCTGCTGTTGCGCGGCCTCAAGAAGAACAACCGCGCCAGGTCTCTCTCCAATCCGAAAGTGACAGCCATGAATGGCCAGAACGCCCTGATCGAAGTCGGCCAGAAGGTTCCCTACGTCACGACGAACACGACGGTGAGCAACGGCACGACCATCACCAACCGTGAAGTGAAGTTCGAGCCGGTTCCCATCAACCTGGCGGTGAATCCGACCATCTACGACGACGGCACCATCCGGTTGAAAGTGACGCCGACCATCACCGCCCTTCGCTCGTTCGTCGAGGGCGTTCCCTGGACGGAAAGCCGCACTGCCAACACCGAAGTGGTCATCCATTCCGGCGAGACCCTGATTCTCGGCGGCCTGATCACCGAAAGCAAATCCGACGACGTCAACGCCGTCCCGGTCCTGGGTCGGATTCCTCTCTTCAAGAAGGTCTTCAACTCCACCTCGAAGACGAACAAACGTTCCGAACTGGTCGTCTTCATCACCCCGAACATCGTTCGGAGCGCTCCCATCAAAGGCACTCCCGTGGCCGGCGCGAACGAAAGCCCCTTGGCGTGGAGATAATATGAAATATTCTATGAAATATGTGATGACGTTGAGCGTGGTCACCCTCCTGGTCGCCCTCGCCGGCTGCCAGAACTCCACGGGCCAGTTGTTCTCGCCTTCATCCGATATTCACGTCGCCGGCGTCAGTCCCTCGGTTCTCCAGCCCACCGAAGAATCGTCCGATTCCGGCGAAAATTCGGAATCCACGGGGCCGACGTTTCCCCTCATGCAGGTGTATTTTCGCGTGACCAACGGCGTTTCCGTGTTTCTCGATCAATATTCTGTTCGATATTATACGCCGAACGGTGTTTCGCTGGCCAACGGCCGCTACGACGTTTCCGGGGCTCTCTCGGCATTCATTCAGGCTCCCGAAATCAAGACCTTCGACTCGGGAAGCGGGGATTCCTCGTCGGATAATTCGAGCAATTCGAGCAGCTCCAGCAGTTCCAGCAGCTCCAGTAGTTCGAGCGGCACCAGTGCCTCTGTCCGGGCTCAAGACGCCGGCGGCTCCGGCCAGCAGCAGACGATTCCGTCGGATGTGGCCGGGTACACGACGCTCGACGTCTACTCGCCGGCTCTCTACGCGTATCTGACCCGGGGAAATGCGAATCCGAGCGATGATATCACCCCGATCGTCGCCCGGATCACGATCCATGGCCGCGATCTGAACGACAAGGAAATCTCGATGACCGCGCAGACCACCCTGTCGACGAGTATCCTGAAAGCAAGCGGCAACTGACCCCGGCTCGGGAGGAATATCAGATGAATAAGCGATATCGAACGATAAACACCCCCGGCTTCGCACGCCGGCTCGCCGGCAGCCTCCTGGCCGTGCTGGTTCTGGCGGCAGTCATCGCCGGCTGTAACAGCGGCGGCCGAAGCGGAGCTGATGGAACCTGGAGCGGCCTTCCAACGGTTTCAGGGATTGAAGAGTTGGTTTCTGGTAAGATTACAAACGCCTCTGCTCAGCCGGTCAGTGGTGCCACCGTCGCTTTTTTGCAGAATGGAACACTGGTGAAAAGTACGACGACCGCTTCCGATGGAACCTATCAGGTTCTTCTGGCCCCCGGCTCATATGTCATGCGCGTCACTCAACCAGGGTATGCAGCGGTTGACCAGTCGGTTATCGTATCAATTGGAGGGACGAACGGAGCTAATCTCGTGATTTCCTCTTCCGTGGGCACGCTGAGCGGAGCCATCCGTGATGCTCGTGCCGGAGCCAGTATCGCCAGTGTGACGGTGACGGTCGTTTCTCGGACCACACCCGCGCTCCAGATCAGTCCGGTGATGACCGATGCCGCGGGCGCCTACCAATTCACCCTGGCCACAGGCACCTATCTCGTCACGGCGTCGAAAAGCGGCTATGCCAACGGAACCGCGACGGTGACGATCGTATCCAACACGTCCGTGACCCAGGATTTCACGTTGTCTCCGAATGGCGCGTATTTGACGGGCCTGGTTACCGACACGGAGGGGACTCCGCAGAAGGACGTTCTGATCAGGGTGGTTCCGTCCGGTGGCGTCGGCTCTGCGTCAGATGTCAAAACCGGGGAAGATGGCAAATACAGTCTCTATCTCGGATCCGGAACCTATTCGATGACGCTGACTAAAAGCGGTTTCGGGCGCCAGACAGCCACGGTCACCATCCAGTCGAACGTCGACCAGGTAAAGGACTTCTCACTCGGCCCAAAGACGACGATGCAAGGGGTCGTCAAATTAACCACGACATCGGAAGTGCTTCCCAATATCCTGGTTGAGGCCTATCTGAGCGGTTCGCTCGTGGGATCCGTCAACACGACCGCACAGGGGGAGTTCGTCTTCGAGAATCTTTCGCCGGGGACCTACAACATCGGTTTGGCGCGGGATGCGGCGGCGTATTCCCCGGCGACCTATGTCGTGCTGATTCTGAACGACGGCACGCTCGTTCCCGAAAAACCTGAGCTGTTCGTCTCTCCGAAGGTGCTGACCGCAGATGACGTCGTCCACCCGCTCGCTGCCGGCACCGTTCATGATGCGTTCACGAAGGCGCCGCTCCAGTATGTGACATGTACCCTGAAGGGCGTGGGCGGCACCATCACCGACGACCAGGGCCGCTTCTCCTTCGCCAATCTCGTGCCCGGCGACTACGAGTTGACTTTCTCAAAGCCGGGGTGGCAGGACCTGACGATCAACTTCATCGTGAAAGAGAACAATGGCGTGACGACCATGTTCCCGGCGACGCTCGCCTACCAGATGATCCAGAACCAGGAAACCGACGTCGGGGCCATCACCGGCCGGTACGTCAACGAAACGACCGGCGTGGGTGTCGACGGCCTGATCGTCAGGGTCTACCCCATGAAACTCGAAACCCGCACGATCATTGTGCTGGTGGCCGGCGAACAGTCGGAAAAGGAAGTCTCCTACTGGGAGGTCGCCGGTTCGCCGATTCTCTCGACTCGAACGGGTCAGGATCTCGCCGGCAACGAGGACCTCGCCGGAACCTTCCGCCTCGAGCACCTCCAGCCGACGTCCGATACGGAAAAGTATTTGGTATATATCGGTAACGGCAACTCGACGATCCTGCGTGCGCAGTACAACGATCCCGCCGATGTCAGCGCGCCGCCCCAGGTGTGGATGGTCGAAGACACGGGCAATGTCAACCGCCTCCACTCCTGGTCGCTGGTCGATGTGGCGGCCAAGACCACCACCTACCTCGAGAATTACAACCCTCCCAACTACTAAAGACACAGGGAAGGGGAGTTAGGAAAGCGACAGGCCCGGGGAACCCGCCCCGGGCCTTGTCCGTTCCAGGCCGATCACTTCCCCGGGGTTGCGGATAAAAAAGATAGTGAAAAATATTCTTTACCAGCCCCCCGGTTCGCCTGATGTATGGATGGAGCGGATGGTGTTGGGCCGCTTCGAATCATCGGGCGAAGGAGCGGTGCGATGGCGGACCGGAAAGTGTATCCATTGCGGAATGATGTTGTGTTCAAGCTCGTGTTCGGCAGGGAGGGCAACGAGGAGATTCTGGCGAGGCTGATCGATGCCCTCCTGCATTTCACCGGCGACCGGTGCATCGCCGAGTTGACCCTGCTGAGCCCGCTGAATCTGAAGGAGTTCCACGACGACA
>DAOSOK010000040.1 GCA_035373905.1 Candidatus Ozemobacteraceae bacterium
GGTAGATGCCAGGGTTATGAACCGCCTGGGGCCAAAAGCCCCGGGCGGTTCTGTCTTTAGCCGGAAATTTTCGCCACAACGACAACGCACCACGGAGACACCGAGACACAGAGAACATTTCACCACAAAGCCACAAAGGCACAAAGACAACAAGCCACAGAGACACCGAGACACAGAGAGGGATCCGCAGATGACGCAGATTCCGCTGATATATATTAAACATCATACAACACACATGACAACACGCCCTACCGCCAACGGCGTCGTTCATATCGTGATATCATTATTAACGAATCTTTTCGATGGAGGCATGATCATGCGATTTCCCATCCTGACCGCATTGATGGTGGCGTTGTCACTTTCGGCCGTGTCGGCGCAAACCCTCGAGAACATCAAACTCCCCGCACCGGCACTGACCCCCGACAAGCCTCTCATGCAGGCTCTGAAAGAACGCCAGAGCCGCAGAGAATATACCGACAAACCTCTGACATCGCAGGATCTTTCCAACATTCTCTGGTGCGCGAATGGCGTCAATCGCCCCGAAAGCGGCAAACGGACGAGCCCGTCGGCGAAAAACGCACAGGATATCGATATCTATGCCATCATGAAAGACGGCGTGTATCTATACGATGCACCGAAACACGAACTGGCACTCATCGCTTCTGGTGATCATAAGCTTGCGGCTGGAACGCAGCCCTATGTCGCATCCGCACCTCTCAACCTCATATATGTGTCTGACCTTTCGAAATTCGATTTCATGAAAGAGCGCGAAGATCAGCTTGTCGCCGCTTCCGTCGATGCAGGCCACTGCTCGCAGAATGTCTATCTGTATGGAGCGGCCGCGAATCTCGCCGTCGTCACCAGAATGTCCGTGCCGAAAGAGAAGGCGGCGGAGGTGCTCAAGCTCAGACCTCAGCAGTACATCGTGATTGGGCAGACGATCGGATATCCGAAATGACGATCGGTTTTTCCCGAAACTGATCGCGTTCGATCTCGTAGTAATGGAAATGTGTGTCCGGAGGTGACGGGGCCGTATGAAGAGAATCCTTTTTGCTTGTCTCGCGGTGGCGTGCCTGCTCGCTCCTTCCCCGTGTCTTGCGGCAGGGCCATCTGCCGACGGACAGAAAATTCTCGGGAAGGCACCGGTGAAATACGGAACAGGGAAGAAGGTTCGCCGGACGCATAACGAGGCGGCGATCGTCACCCGCATCTGGACGCCGGGGCTCGATGAAAAATTCGTTCCGCAGGGCCTCACATGGTCTTCTCCATATGTGCTCGTTGCCGGGTATATCTGGGACGGCCGCAAAGACGACAGCGAGGCTGTCGAATGCAGGGTGTATCGCATAGATCCGGCGACGGGCGAATCCCGCGGCTGGTTCACGATGGGGCCGATCGAACAGGGCGCCCTGTGCAAGCATGCCGGCGGCCTCGCCTGCGATGGGCAGGGCATTCTGTATGTTTCAGACACCCGCCATGTGTTCAAGATCGATATCGAAAAGGCATTCAAGCTCGGCTCTGCCTTCAACAACGAGGCTCTCCTGGCCCGGGTTGCCCTCGGCGGCACCGGGGATGACGGGATCGTCGGTTCTTTCGCAGCCTGGAAAAAATCGGCGTCGACGCTGCAAAAGGCGGCGATGTTCCTGAAACCGCGCGCAGTGGCCGACGCGCCTGCCACGAACGTGTCTGTTTCGAACACCCGGAGCGAGGGCGGTAGAAACCCCTTCGGCGGGCGCCAGATCACCATCACGGCGAATGGCGACGAAGCGGCTGACCGTCCGGCCACGGGTACCGTTGGGATCGGAATTGGCCTGAAGGAGTTGCCGGCTTCAGGAACGCTCTGGCTCGGGCGGTATACCGATGGTGAAGACCGGGAAAAAAATACCCGTATCTATGAAATTCCTGCCGGGCTGATCGCATGGGACGATCGGGACGGTGAGAACCAGCCGGGAAAACCCGATCTGGGCAGAAAGGTGCGCACGCTGACGGCTTCGAATGCTTCGACGAGCCTCTGGATCAGCGCCGGGGCCCAGGGTGCGGCATTCGACAGGGAGGGGAATCTCTGGATCAGCCGGACGGTCACCCGTCGCCTCGAAAAGACGAGCGTGCTTCACAAGAAAGATCCCAAAACCGGCGATATCGTGGCGAAATACGAGATCCTTCACGGCCTCGAAGACCTGGCCTTCGATGACAAGGGGTATCTCTGGGCGGTGTCGGAAAGCGGCTGTTGGAAATACCAGCACTGGAAGGTGTTTTCGGGGTTCCGGCTCATCGACGATTTTTTCCCGTTGCTGATAAAGATCGACGTGAGCCGCCTCCAGAGCTATGACTGAGCGCTGCAGGCGCACGCCGTGAGGTCCTTCACCAGATCTCTCGAAGAAGGCGTATCCCGATATATCCGGACAAAACGGTGGTTTGCCGGGAAGGGGCGTGAAATATCCGCGGTCCGGCTTCTCACGGCTGAGCCGGTTCGCATCGACGATCTGCCCGAATGGGTCTGCGCGATGTTTTCAGTCTCCTTTGCCGGCGGATCCGTCCAGACCTATTTTCTTCCCCTGAGCGTCTTCCGGTCCGGCGCCGAACTGCCCCCCGGGCTTCCGTCCGAGGCCTGCATCGTCGAAGCGGATGGAGCGCGAGGCCGATGTTTCGTATTTGACGCCCTTCATGATGACCAGTTTTGCCGGGGAGTTCTTGCGGCCCTCAGAAGATCCGGTGACGTTTCTCTCGAAAACGGCGTTCTGCGGTTTTCCGCCTCCGGCGCTCTTAAGGAAATGGATTCCAGGCATGAAGAGCCGGTTTGCAGGCTCAGCCTAGAGCAGAGTCACTCCTCGTATCGGCTCGGCGACCGGATGATCGTAAAAATATATCGCCAGATACAAAACGGGGTGAACCCCGAACTCGAGATCGGCCGGTATCTCACGGAAAAAGCCGCGTTCCCGAATATGGCCCGGGTGGGAGGCGCGATCGAGTACCTCGGGGAAGGCGGGAATACGACGACTCTGGCCATCCTGCAGGAGTTCGTTCCGAACGGCGGCGACTGTTGGAACCACACGCTCGCGCATCTGAAGCGGCTATCCGAAGCCGTAGCCCGTGGAGAAGCGCCGGACAATGGAAATTTTCCCGAGCGGATGGAGCTGCTCGGCGAACGGGTCGGACTGCTTCATGCCGTGCTCGCCGGAACGTCCGGCGATCCAGCGTTCGACCCTGAGCCGGTTTCCGATGATGACTGGGTGGAATGGATGTCGTCGATCGAACGGTCGGCGGTTGAAACCCTGGATGCCTTGAAACGAAGAATCGATTCCATTCCGGAACGGCATCGCGCCATGGTCGAAGAGGTCTGTGCCGCATCCGATCGCATTCGCGACCATGTGAAAACATTCCGCCCTGATCTTGCCTCGATACGCAAGGCCAGGATTCACGGAGACCTCCATCTCGGCCAGATTCTCGTGACGCAGGATGATTTCGTCATCATCGATTTCGAGGGTGAGCCGGCCCGGCCGCTCGCGGAGCGGCGTCGCAAGCATCTTCCGGTGCGCGATGTCGCCGGGATGCTGCGGTCGTTTGGGTATGCTGCGCGAATGACCGTTCAGCACGAGTCCCTCGGAAACGATGAGTTCGATCGCCGATTGTCGGCCATGGCTGAAGACTGGGAACATCGGATCGGCGAAATATTTCTGAGCGGATACTTTCACGGCGCAGGCGACTGCGTAGCGATTCCCCGTGACCGGGATGTGTTCGATTCGCTGCTGAACCTTTTCCTGCTCGAAAAGGTCCTGTATGAGTGTGTCTACGAGCTGAACAACAGACCGGATTGGATCGGCATTCCGATTGCAGGATTGATAAATATAGTAAGAAATATTTATCTGGCATGATGAGGGGCTCATGGGACATCCGTTTTTCGAGACGACGATCTGGATCTGGATCCGCCGGTTCCTGCTGCTGGGACTGGGAATCGTGGCGGCCGGCTTGATTTTTCAATCGAGATTCACTCCGCGCGACATGACTGCCTGCGTTGAGGCTGTCGGATCTCTCGATGGCCTGTCGGAGGAGGAAAAGAGATTTTTCACGCCGGGCGGCGATTTCGATCTGCTCGGACGGCCTCGCCGCGGCGACTGGCTTGCCCAGTTTCCCGAGCGCGGTCAGACCTGGGATCAGTACCGACAGTCTGGGTTCAACCCGTTCGCCCCGCCCCATAATCGCCTGTATCTTCAGCCTCTCGGCGCATTTGCCAGCGGAAGCAGCCTGCTCGAGCGGCTGAAGGAATTCACCGCGGCGTTCTACGCCGCCGATGTGATTCTGCTGCCCCCTGTCGAGATCGCGTCGCAGTCATTCAGAGGCCGCATCAACACCCATACCGGACGGCCGCAGGTGCGCACCGGCGACATTCTCGAATGGCTGAAGGCCCGGCTTCCTGCCGACGCCTACTGCCTTACCGCCGTCACCATGGTCGATCTGTATCCGGATGACAACTGGAATTTCGTCTTCGGCGAAGCCACGCTTGCCGAACGGGTGGGCGTGTTCAGCTTCTGCCGGTACGATCCCGCGTTCTACGGGGAAGCGGCGGGTGCGGGAGACGAAGGCCTCTTTCTGCGTCGCTGCTGCAAAGTGCTGGCGCACGAGATCGGGCACATGTACGGCCTCTATCACTGCGTGCACTTCCGGTGCCTGATGAACGGGTCGAACAATCTTCCCGAGAGTGATTCCCGACCGATGCACGAGTGCCCCGTGTGCCTCCGGAAATTCTGGTCCAACATCCGGTTTTCTCTGGCCGACCGGTATCTGAAGCTTCAGCACTGGTACCGGCAGGCCGGATGGGCCGACGAGGAAGCCTGGATCTCGCGGCGCCTGAAAACCGTTCTGGGCAAGGAATGAAGCGCCTTTTTGCGGGGTCTGTCAGCGGTCGCGGGTGCGCTTCGATTTCGGCGGGGCCCAGCCTGCTTTTTTGCCCTGATCTTTGCGTTTGGGGCTGACCCCGGCGTCGTGCTTTTTCCAGCCTGTTCCCGTTTTTGTCCTGGCAGGTTTGAATTCGGCGTCGCCGGTCTGGTGGTGAGGCGATCGTCCCGTATCTGGTTTTTTCCCGAACGTTTTTCCCCCCGCAAAGCGGGGCTTTTCGACAAACTCGCGCTTTTCACGAGGGGGTCGGGAGACCGGCCGTTCCGTCTCGATGTGATGTGGGCGGGCTGGTTTTTGGGGCCGCTCTGACGATGCTTCAGCCGGCGGTTCCGAAGGTGCCTCTTCGTCGAGGGGCGCGCGCGGAGCTGCGGGGTCGAAGCGCGAGATGCGCAGGCGACGGCCGGCCACCCAGGTTTTGCTCAGGATGCCGAACGAAGAGGCGAACACCTCTTCGGGCAGGTCGACGGTGCTGAACTCGTCGTGAAGTATAATTCGGCCTATATGACTACTGTCGATGCCTGATTCGCCTGCGATGGCCCCGACGATCTGGCCGGGCTTGACCATGTGGCGGCGGCCGACCTCGATGCGGTATCGGGTCATGCCTGGCTCCATCTCCTCGTTGTCGCGATGTACGCGGGGCTTGCGCTCGGCGGCCGGCGGTCGTTCGCGCCGCGGGCGTTCTTCCCTGCCCAGCAGTTCGGCCGACGCGACTTTGATCTCCCGGTATTCTTTCGATTCGGAGAGACGCTTGCGGCGTTCCTCTTTCTGTTTCGCGACCTGTTCGAACGCCCTGTTCGCCGATTCCTCCTCGGCTTTTTCGGTCAGCAGGAAGGACCGGCCCTGCTGGCTCATGAGGGCGAGCGCGGCGGCGACTTCCAATGGAGGAACACCGGCTTCCTTCGAAAACTCGGTCACGATCGAGAGATAGGCCTTCCACTCCTCGCCGTTGAGAACGCCGGCGATGCGTGTCTTGAAGCCCGATATGCGTTTTTCGTTGATGGCCGCGATGGTCGGGAGCTCCAGGAGTTCGATCTTCTGGCGGGTCGCGCCTTCGATGACCTTCAGCAGGTGCCGCTCGCGCGGAGCGACGAACAGGATCGCCTCGCCGCTCCGGCCTGCCCGGCCCGTTCTGCCGATGCGGTGAATATAGGACTCGGTATCATACGGCAGATCATAATTGATGACGTGGCTGATGCGGTCGACGTCGAGGCCGCGGGCCGCGACATCGGTGGCGATGAGAATATTCAGTTTCCCCGAGCGCAGCTGCTCGATCGTGCGCTCACGCTGGTTCTGCGGAATGTCGCCGTTCAGGGGCACGGCGGTGAAACCGCGCGTCGCGAGCTGCTCGGTGAGCTCTAGCGTCTCGATCTTGGTGCGCACGAAGATCAGCATGGCGTCGAACGATTCCATCTCGATGATGCGCGAAAGCGCGTCGAGCTTGTGATACCGGTTGACGAGCCAGTATCGCTGGCGGGTCGCCTCGACGGTCGTGGTCTTGCTCTTGATGATCACTTCCTCGGGCTCGTTCATGTACGTCTTTGCGATCGTCCTGATCGCGCTGGGCAGGGTCGCCGAGAACAGCGCGATCTGGCGCTTCCCCGGCGTTTCCTGAAGCACGCGCTCGACATCCTCCTTGAAGCCCATCTTCAGCATCTCGTCGGCCTCGTCGAGCACGAGGCATGCGAGCGATTTCAGGATGAGGCTGCCGCGCTCGATGTGGTCGATGACCCGCCCCGGCGTCCCGATGACGACGTGGGCGCCGCGCGCGAGCTGACGGAGCTGCGGCCCATACTCCTGGCCCCCGTAGATCGGCAGGATCTTCAAGCCGGGAAGATGCGCACCGTATTTTTTGAACGCCTCGGCGACCTGCCCGGCGAGTTCGCGGGTCGGCGCCAGCACGAGCACCTGCGGGTCGATCTT
Organism: Candidatus Ozemobacteraceae bacterium; assembly: GCA_035373905.1. NCBI lineage: Bacteria > Candidatus Rifleibacteriota > Candidatus Ozemibacteria > Candidatus Ozemibacteraceae > Candidatus Ozemibacteraceae bacterium. The sequence continues at coordinate 6,811 of DAOSOK010000040.1, forward strand.
CGTTAGGTCGATCGTCGAGAGCAGGGGAAGCGCGAACGCCGCGGTCTTGCCGGTGCCGGTCTGCGCCTGGCCGAGCACGTCTTTCCCGGAGAGGATGATCGGAATCATCCGTGCCTGGATCGGCGTGGGCGTCTCGTACCCGACATCGTCGAGGGCGCGCAGAACCTGCGCATGGAGGCCGAGGTCGGCGAAGCGGACGGGGGTTTCGTCGGTGGAACTCATTCGGAATACCTTCCTTTTTCGGAACAGCCGATCAATCCGGGGTCGTCATCACGCAGGAACGTATTGGGATGAGTTGAACGCAGATTCATGACGGCACGCAAATCGTTCACTATATGTGTGACTATAAATATACCGCAATCCGTGAACGGTGTCGATTCACGCCCAAACAGCACAAATTCGACCTGTACAGTATACCATACATTGCCGCCGGCGTCATTCGCGTTCGGCCAGTTCGGCCCAGCGGTTCATGTCGGCGTCGAGCGCGGCGGTGAGCGTGCCGAGTTCGTCTGACAGTGTCTTGATGGCCTCGAAGCCACCAGCTGGATCGGCGAGCTGTGCCTCGATCGCGGCCTTCCGTTCTTCCATCGAGCAGATGCGCGCCTGGAGTTCTTCTAGTTCCCGGCGTTCCTTGAACGATAGTTTTCCCTGCTTCGCTTCTTTCGCCGGTGTCGGCGCAATCCGGGGCGGTGCCGTCGGGGCATCGACCGTCGGTTGGGGGGGGGCGTCGTGTGTCCCTGCGTGTTCCAGGTAATAGGAATAGTTTCCCGGATACCCTGTCAACGTGCCTCCCGGCTCGATCTTGAAGAGCTGGTCGATCGTTCCGTCGAGAAACGCGCGGTCATGCGAAGCCACAATCAGACAGCCCCTGAACGAATCGAGATACGCTTCGAGGGCGACGAGCGTCGCGATGTCGAAGTCGTTCGTCGGTTCGTCGAGCAGCAGCACGTTCGGGGCGCCCATCAGGAGCTTGAGGAGCGAGAGTCGCCGCCGCTCGCCGCCCGAGAGGCGGTTCACGGGGCTGTACTGCATCTGGGGGGTGAACAGGAACCGTTCGAGCATCTGGCTTGCCGAGATCATGCCGCCGTCCGCCGTCGGAACCTGGTCGGCGATCGCTTTCACGAAATCGATCACCCGCAGCTCCTCCGTCGGTGTTTTCCCCGTGCCGGCGAACAGGTCGGGTTCCTGTTCGAAACACCCGATGACGGCGGTTTCCCCGACGTCAATACGCCCGGAATCGGGTTTCAGTATATTGGCTATTATATGCAGCAGCGTCGTCTTGCCCGATCCGTTCGGGCCGATGATGCCGATGCGGTCTCCCGCCTTCAGCCTGTAGGAAAAGCCGTCCAGGACTTTCTTCGCGCCGTACGATTTCGAGACGTTCTCGAGCTCCAGGATCTTGTTCCCGAGCCGGGATGAGACGGAGGACAGCTCGATCTGCCGGTCCTGCTTCGCTTTCGGTGCCGAAACGACCGCTTCTGCCCGTTCCACGTGGGCTTTCTGCTTCGTGGAGCGGGCCTTGGCGCCTTGCCGGAGCCAGGCGAGCTCGCGCCGGATCAGGTTCTCGCGTTTGCGGGCTTCCGCATCTCGCTGGATCTCCTGTTCGGCCTTCCTCTCGAGGTAATACGAGTAGTTGCCCTCGAACCGCTGGACGCGGCCGCCCTCGATCTCGAGCATGCGGTTCGTGACGCGGTCGAGGAAGTAGCGGTCGTGCGTGACGAGCAGCAGGGCGCCCTTGTAGGCGGCGAGATACGCTTCGAGCCATTCGATGGTGTCGGCGTCGAGATGGTTGGTCGGCTCGTCGAGAATCAGCAGGTCGGGGCGCAGAATCAGGCCGCGTGCGAGAGCGACGCGTCTTCGGAGACCGCCGGAAAGAGTCGCGGTGTCGGAGGACGTGTCGGTGATGCCGAGACGGCCCAGGACGGCTTTCGCGTTCGCCTCGAGGGCCCAGCCGCCGGTCGCGTCGAGCTGGTGCGACAGGTCGGAAATGCGCTCCAGCAGCTTTTCATTCGAGCCGCCGGCAGCCTCGAGGGCCGCGCAGGCTGCCTCGTAATCGCGCAGACAGCGGAGTTTCGGATCGCACTGGTCGAACAGGGCGTCGAGAACCGTCTGGCCGGCCTTGAACTCGGGGTTCTGCGGCACGTAGGCGAGCCTTCTTTCGTTCGCGAGCGTCACCCGACCCGTGTCGGCCGTCTCGACACCCGCGACGATGCGCAGCAACGTGGTCTTGCCGCAACCGTTGCGGCCGATGATCCCCATCTTCTCGTCGCTCGCCAGGCCGAAGCAGACCGCATCGAGCAGCGTGCCCGACCCGTACCGCTTGCTGACCGATTCCAGGGAAAGAATGTTCATCGTCGCCCCGCTATCCGTGATGCCCGAGTATACCAGCGCATCGGGAGATGTACCACCAAAAACGTCGCGAATCGATGTCAATCCGGAGAAAACGGCCCCAGACGGCGCGACTCCGTCGTGAAGACACGTGGTTCCCGCAATCTCGGCTCGACTTCCTCGCGCCGGTAAGCGGCCAGAAGGGGGTGCAGGGAGCACCTGTTCAAATCGAGGATCGCGGCGAATCGGTGCCAGGAAAAAAGCGGGCCGCGGGTGATCAGGCACAGACGGCGATAATACTCCCGCAAAGAAGGATTGTGAATACTATTTATCCCAGATCGGAGCGTTTCGGGATATCCGAGCGGAATGAGGCGCAGATAATGCCCGCTCGTACATGTTGTTGGTTTCGGCGGGGGAATACGTGCTAACAGCGGGTCCGCCAGTCCGAGGACGTCGAGGATGTATTTGTCCGGGCCGGCGGCAAATCCGAAGAATCCGATGGGCAGCCCGCCAAAACCGCCGCCGATATGCACCTTCGCCGGATGGCGCCTGAACTCCTGACCTTCTTCATACCACACGTTGTCCGGATGCGAGGAGAGAGCCATGAGCTGCTTCACGAAGCTCGAACCACCTTCTTTCATATCGAAGACCTGGCGCCCGTTTGCAATGGGACGGTAGAGCTCCGAGTTCCCCCACAGGCAGGAGTTTGGCATGAACACGAGAACGAGAAGGGCCGTGATGAACATGAGCCTGAGCGACGTGCGATCTCTGACTTCCCTGAAAAAGACGATGAGGGAGATGAACACGGGAAGGGAAAACAGTCTCCCGCTCATGTGCGTGGCGATGGAGCCGCCGGCCAGCACGAACAAAACGTAGCCGATCGCCCCTCCCATGATCGTCTTCGAGGCGGCCCCGCGGCGGGCGAAAACGAGAACGAGGGTTCCCGTGAAGATGAGAGCACTGAACGGATCGGCCTGGAGACTGTTGAAAAGGTAGATCCATCCGCATGACAGCTTGTCGCCGAAGGAAAGCTCAACCGAGAGCAGCTTCGCATAAACGGTGTTGGGAAGGGGGAATCCATAATACATGATAGAAAATATTTCCCAGCCGATCAGCGGTAGCCCGGCCAGGGCCAGCCCGGCGACCCGATGGGCGGAAAGGCCGGAATTCCGGAGGTGGCTGAACGCCAGATATGCCGTCGGGAGGAAGAAGCAGAACAGCGAATCGATCCTGTTCACGGCGCTGACGGCCGTGATGAAGACGAGACCCCGGATGATCGGCCACGACTCGGCTTCGTCAGCCCCTTCGAGCTTCCATGCCTGGATCATGAACGAAAGAGCCAACAGGTGCGTCAGGGCATTCTCGAGGCCGGACGAGCTATAATCGAACACGGCTTTTGCCGCCATGAAGGCCATGTACAGGGACGGAAGGAGCCAGACTTCCTGAGCCGACTTTTCGTCCGAAAAGAGGCATCGTTCGGCGAGCATGAACGTGAGAAGCACGCAGACGAACTGGGCGAGAAGCATAGTGAAAAAAAACTCGCCCGTGCATCCGGCCAGAAGAATCGAAAGGAAAAGCCAGAGAGGGTTCGTGTAAGCCTGGACGCGTTCGCCCGGGTTCCAGGTAAGGCCGTGGCCTCGCAGCGCGTTGTCGGCGACTCTGAACGTGATATAGGCGTCGTCGAGCATGAACGCGTTCAGGAGATACACGCCGACCATCAGCAAGAACAGGATGTTTCGCGGCGAACGAGGGGATACTCCTCGGCGAGCCGCATCGGCGATGACGTGTCCGATTCTTGAAAAAATGGTCATACTGCTCGTTTCATCGACATGCCCTGGAACTCCGTTTCGCGCAGCGCATCCGGACCTCTCATCCGCGATGGCCGTATTGTCATTTTACTCCGTTCGTGAGACACTTTGTCACTCCCGCCGAGCGCCGATACCGTTACCGTTCGGTCGCATGAGGGAGGGAAGGATGCATGACAAGGATATGCCGACCGATTACGGAGACGGGCTGCAAATAATATATCGTGACGAATGGTATGTGGCGATCCACAAACCGGTCGGGGTGCTGGTACATCCGACGCGGATCGCCGAGGCGACGGCGGAGACGCTGCTGCCGATCATCTGCGGGCAGCTCGGGCGTCGGGTCTATCCGGTTCACCGGCTCGACCGGGCGACGTCGGGGGTGCTCGTGTTGGCGCTCAGTTCCGAGGCGGCCGGGAAACTTTCGGCCCAGTTCGAAGCGCGCAAGGTCGAGAAGACGTATCTGGCCGTTGTCAGGGGCTGGTTCCGGCCGCCCGAGGGCGTCATCGACCGGCAGATGCGCCAGTGGCCCGGGGAGCCGCTGCAGGACGCGGTAACGCGGTACCGCACGCTCGCCGCCGTCGAACTGCCGATTCCGGTGGGGCCTCATCAGACGAGCCGGTATTCGCTCGTCGAGGTGAACCCCGAAACGGGTCGCCGGCAGCAGATCAGGCGGCATTTTTCCGGGGCGGCGCACCCGATCGTCGGCGACACGTCGCAGGGAGACAGGCATCACAACCTGGTTTTCCGGGAACGGTTCGGGTGCGACCGCATGCTGCTGATGGCGCAGGAAATACGCTTCGACCATCCCTGGCTCGGCCGCCGTCTGCGACTCGTCTGCCCGCCGGACGAATCGGTGAGGCGGATACTCGGCACGCTGTTCCCGGAATCGTCGCCCGTGGCCGAACGGCCGTTGGCGGAGTTCATCGACGGATCTCAGGAATCGATGGCCTGCCGGACCTTGGCGCAGAGATGATCCGGGGTGAAGGGCTTCTGCAGGAAGTGCAGGTTCTCGTCGAGCACGCCGTGTCTGGCGATGACGTTCGGGTCGTAGCCGGAGATGAACATGACTTTGAGCGGGGAGATTCGCTCACAGAGCTTTTCATACAGTTCCTTCCCGTTCATGCCCGGCATGATGACGTCGGTCAGGAGCAGGTCGAACGTCGGCGCGTTCCTGTCCATCAAGGCGAGGCAGTCCGGGCCGCTGCCGGCGGTGATAACCTTGTACCCGTGATGCGTGAGGATCTGCCGGATCATGTTGCGCACCATTTCATCATCCTCGACGACCATGATCGTTTCGATTCCGCCGGATGAGGTCGTTGCCGGTTCGCGCGTCTCGCCGACGTGCTCGCCGACATCCGTGATGACGGGCAGGTAGATCATGAACGTCGTACCGGCATCTGGAGTCGAATCGGCCAGGATGTAGCCGTCGTGCTGTTTCACGATGCCGTAGACCATGGAAAGGCCGAGTCCCGTGCCCTTGCCCTTCTCCTTCGTCGTAAAAAACGGCTCGAACAGGTGCTGGAGGACTTCCTGGGACATCCCGCACCCGGTGTCGTTGATCGTCAGCATGGCATGGGGTTTTTCGGGAACCTCGCCGGCCTCTTCCTGGCCGGTCGGCCGGAACATCGTCTCGGAGAGGCTGATGCGAAGGGTGCCGCCCTTGGGCATCGCATCCTGAGCGTTCAGGGCCAGGTTCAACAGAATCTGCTCGATTTGGCCGACATCGGCCTTGACGATCCCGACGCGCGGCTGGATTGCGATCTCGATATGAATATCTTCCCGTATTGTTCGTCGGAGAATTTGCTCGATGTCCTTGAGAACGGTCTCGAGAGAAATCGGCTTGAGCAGCAGAACCTGCTTCCGACCGAAGGCGAGCAGTTGCCGCGTCAGATCCCGGGCCCGTTCGGCGGCCTTCCGGATGGACTTGAGCCAGTCGCGGTGGGTGGGGTCGACGGACTCGGATTTGAGCATCAGCTCCGAAAAGCCCATGATCGGGGAAAGCAGGTTGTTGAAATCGTGCGAGATGCCGCCGGCGAGCCTGCCGATCGACTCCATTTTTTTCGCCTGCAGAAGCTGCTCTTCGAGCTTGCGCCGGAAGGAAATGTCGCGGATGGCGGCCAGATGAACCCTGCGCCCCTCGAGGGTGAAGTGACCCGCCGAGATTTCGACGGGGAAGACCGTCCCGTCAGCCTTTTTATGATGGCGGATCGGAATGAGGGTGCCTTCGGATTTTGTCTGCTGCACTGTTTTCGCCGGTTCCGCCGAGAGATCCACGTTTCGCTTTCGAAGAAGTTCTTCGCGGGAGTATCCGTACAGCGAACAGGCCGCCGAGTTCACCTCGAGAATGCGCCCCGACTCCTTTTCGATCAGGAACAGGGCGTCCGATTCCATCTCGAACACCTGGCGATACTTGTTCTCGCTCTCACGGAGGGCTTCCTCAGCCTCCTTGCGGATCGTCACGTCGCGAAGAGCCGTGATGACCACGTCGGCATCTCCGATCCGGAGCCTGCGGAGTTCTCCTTCCACGATCAGGGTTGATCCGTCTTTCCGGCGGACGACCCAGTGGTCGAAATTGTAATATCCCTTCTGAAGATGCTCCTGGAATCGATGCTGGACGGCGATTTTCTCTTCCGGCGATTCGCTCGCATCCATGAAGGCGATCGGCTGAGTAAAGATCTCTTCGCGAGTGTACCCGAACAACTCGGTGACGCGCTTGTTGATATCGAGCAGGGCTCCGGTATTCGCATCGCGGATCAGGATGGCGTCGTTCACCCCGTTGAAGATAGCCGAGAACCACTCCTGCTTTTCCATGATCGCCAGCTCAGCAGGGGAATACATGAGCATGAAGGCGATGGTTCCCAGGACGATCATATACAGGTTGAAAAGCCACGTGCTCGGTGACTTCGCATAGGCGATCGGGTCGAACGAGACGGACAGGAGATTCGCGCAGAACAGGATCGCGAATGTTGCGATCACGATGGCGATATACTAACGAGTCCATAAGTATAACCTCATAGGGCGGCGTATTTCACATGCTCTTCATGAAAAAGACGTTTTACTTTGGCTGGAGTCCTCTGCAACTGCCGAAGGGTTTCAGTGGTGTGTCTCTTCATTTCTGCGCGTGTCTTGGAAGCGCTTCGGGAAATGTCACGCTTGACACAGTTCCAGACGAGTTCGTCGGGATTCAACTCAGGGGAATACGACGGCAAATAGAAGATCTGAAGGGCCCCATTGGTTTCCTCGACAAACTTTTTTACCCGTGCACTTCTGTGAATAGGATGTCGATCGAGAACGAGGAACGTGCGGCGCTCCCTTCCGGCCATCAATCGCTTCAAAAACGTAAGAAAGACCGGGCCCGTCACGGTATTTTCAACCACCATAAACCGCATTTGGCCCTTAGCCGATATCGCCGAGATCATATTCACCGAAAACCTCGCGCCGGTTGTTCGAACGATCGGTGTCTTTCCGCAAATTCCCCAGGTTGTTCCTCGATGGTAATCAGATCTGATTCCGGCTTCGTCTCCGAAGAAGATATCCGCATTTTGCTCTTGGGCAGCGGTTTTGATCGCAGGGAACTCTTGCTCGAGCCAGACCTTCACGGCTTCGGCATTTTGCTGGACTGCCCGATGCAATGGCTTTTGGCAGGTGATTCCGAGAATTTTGAGAGCTCGGCCTATTGTCTGCCGACTCACTTCTACAAAGGGGAATTTCCGCTTCAGCGCCTGGGCAAGCATTTCCCTCGTCCAAAGACCAAACGGGAAGCACAGTTGTCGAGGGTCTTTCTGAACTACCCGATAGAGCCACTTCATGTGCTTTTCTTCAAGAATACGAGGCCTGCCAAAAAGCGGCTTGGCCTGCAGCGCCTCTACCCCACCAGAATGAAAGGCGGCAAGCCAGCGATAAATCGTTCGCCGATCGAAACCGAGAGCCCTGATAACAACCTCGGGACTCTCGCCCTCTTGAACGCGCTGGACGGCGATCTTCCTGATCGCTTCAAGGGCCTCATGACTCAATTTTCTTCCATCGATCTTATTCATAAGAATATTATACACTATTTCAGAAAAAGAGGCAATACTTATGGACTAATTAGTACACGAGTCCGGTGATTGCCGCCCGGCGCCCGAGAACGATTCGCGCCAGGATCGGGATGAATGGAGCCATGATCATGTTCGCCGACAGCGGCCCCAGTTGGATGAAACCGAAAGGAAGAATCGCTATGAGGGCGCCGAGAGTGATCTTGAAGAGGCGGGTGGGATCCAATCGACTCCGATAGAGATACAGAACTGCGAGGATGACGGTAAATATCACCTGGGTGAGGTTGCCAAGCTGAAGCCCGGTGACGCTCATTCTCGACAGCGAAAACGGAATGCCGATGCCTGAAAAAACGAGCAGCGTTCCCAGAAATCGGTCGGCGTGGGTGCGTGTCAGCCGCGATTCAACACCGTTCATATGTCACACGAGCATACCACGAATTGCATGAGCGGGAATCAGCGTTCGGACGATGCAATGATTTCCCAGGAGAGCCCGAACCGCCGAAGATACTTGCGGAGGCGTTCGGTATCGTTCACGGCGCGGCGCTGTTTTCGGGATTCGGAGAACAGCTTGCGTCCGGCGTCGGCGGTCTTCAGAAGCCCTGGCCGGTCGGCCGTGGCCCCGGTGAAGGCTCCTCTCCAATGGCCGAACAGGGTCGCCATGGCCGTGTCGCCGCGCAGCATCGCACAGTTGACCTCGACGAACGGGCCGGTCACGAGGTTCCGCTGTTTCTTGAGGGCGTAGATCTGGCGCGCCAGGCGCGAATCTGTGACGATGACGACGGATATCTGCATCAGAAGCTGATGTGACAAGTGTCGCCGATGCGCTCGGCACGCCGGCATGGAACATGCAAATACGATGGCGTCGGCTGATTCGAGCCGCGGCGTCACAACCGCCTGTCGAAGGTTCGACCCCTGCACCAGTACACTGATCCTGCGGTCGACTATCGGCGGCCGCGACCTTGATGATATGCTGAGCGACAAGGACGCCCTGGCCGGCGAAATGTGGAGCAGATCAAAGCGTAAGCCGAGGCGTTCGGACTTGCGGTCATCCAGTTCGGCGTCAAGGACCTGATTCTGCCGGGCGACATCCGCGAGCTGATGACCGGGTGGTCGCGGCCCAGAAGGAGGCCGAGGCGAACCAGATCGTGCGGCGCGAGGAGACTGCGGCGACGCGGAGTCGGTGCAACACGGCGAAGATGCACGAACAGAACCCGGTGCTGATGAAGCTGCGCGAACTCGAGGTCCTGGAGCGGGTCGTGAAGGACTCGAAGCTGAACCTGATTCTGGGCGAAAAGGGGCTGACCGAATAGGTTGTGAGCCTGCTGTAGGGAGGATCGCATGAAAAATATATCGATAGAGATAGACGGCTCGGTCGGGGAAGGCGGCGGCCAGATTCTCCGCTCCTCCCTGGCCTTGTCGATGTGCACCGGCACATCGTTCCGCATCGTGAAGATCCGCGCCAACCGCAGGAAGCCGGGCCTGATGCGCCAGCACCTGACGGCTGTTCTGGCGGCCCAGCAGGTCTGCGGCGCCGATGTGGCCGGGGCGAAGATTGGCTCGGAAGAGCTGATCTTCGTTCCAGGGCCGGTCGCGCCGGGCAGTTACCGGTTCGCGGTCGGAACGGCGGGAAGCGCGACGCTCGTGCTCCAGACGGTTCTGCCGCCGCTTCTCTGCGCCTCCGGCCCTTCGGCCCTCCGCCTCGAGGGCGGCACGCATAATGCGTGGGCTCCGCCATACCATTTTCTGGACAAATCCTTCTTCCCGGTGCTTCGTCAAATGGGGGGATGTATCGAAAGCGAGCTGGAGGCGTGGGGGTTCTCCCCGGCCGGCGGCGGCCGGATGCAGGTGAAGGTCGCTCCCGCGGCGGGCGGCCTGCGTTCCGTCGACCTGTGCGAGCGTGGATGCATGGTTCGGGCCGAGATGACGGCGGCCGTGTCCCGCATCCCGCGCGAAATCGCCGAGGACGAATGCAGGCTGGTCCGGGGTGGGGCCGAGTTCCCGGTCGAGGCGTGTCGGATCGAAACCATTGACTCTCTGGGGCCCGGAAATGTGGCGATGCTGGCGATGGAGTTCGAGCGGGGGACCGCCCTGTTCACCGGGTTCGGCGAACTCGGTGTGTCCCGCCGGACGGTGGCGAAGGGCATCTGCGAAGCCGCGAATGCGTTCTACCGCTCCGGTGCCGCCGTCGAGGAACATCTGGCGGATCAACTGCTGATCCCGATGGCGCTGGCGGGCGGAGGCAGCTTCACGACGGTTTCGCCGACGCCACACACGAAGACGAACATCGATATCGTGCGCCGGTTCCTCGACGTGAAGATCCGTTGCGTCGAGCTTCGGAAGGGGCTCTGGCGGATCGAGGCGGGGCCTGCGACCTCCGGAAAGGAGAACGACCATGGAATGGGTGAAGCATAAAACTGAGATCTCGAAAGACGCGCGGGTGCCGGTCAAGTCGTGGTGCCCCGATCCCGAAGCCGAGGCGCTCGCTCAGGCGGCGAACCTGGCGGCCCACCCGGCCGTCGTTTCGCACGTGGCCCTGATGCCCGACTGCCACGTCGGATACGGCATGCCGATCGGCGGTGTCATCGCCTGCCGGGACGCGATCATCCCCAACGCTGTCGGCGTCGATATCGGATGCGGCATGGGCGCCGTGCGTACGACCGCGACGATCGAGCAGGTTCCCGACCTGTCGAGCATCAGGAAAATACTTGAAGCTATAAAATGTCGGATTCCCATCGGCGAAGGCAACGGACACCGGCACCCCCAGGCATGGCACGGGTTCGAGAAGTTCGAAGACGGTCTCGGACGCGGCGGCCGGCCCGGCTGGATGGACGAGACCGGCCTGCACCGCGACCGGCTGAACCTCGGCACGCTCGGCGGCGGCAACCACTTCATCGAGCTTCAGGCCGACACCGACGGCGTCATCTGGATGATGCTGCACTCGGGTTCGCGCAACCTCGGCTACCGCGTGGCAAACTACTACCACCGGCTGGCCCGGAGCCTCAACGAAAAGTGGCGCACCGCGATTCCCTCACCCGATCTGGCGTTCCTGCCGCTCGACGAGAGCGAAGGCGAGGCGTATCTGCGCGACATGAACTTTGCCCTGGCATATGCCCGCGAAAACCGGCGGTGCATGATGGAGGTGTTCAAGGAAGTTCTGTCCCAGCACCTGCCCGGCATCAGGTTCACCCAGGAGATCAACATCCATCACAACTACGCGGCGGTCGAGAACCACTTCGGCCGCGACGTCTGGATACACCGCAAGGGCGCGACCTCGGCCCGGCAGGGCGAGCTCGGAATTATACCTGGCAGTATGGGAACATCGTCCTACATCGTGCGCGGCCTGGGAAACCCCGAGTCGTTCACCTCGTGCTCGCACGGGGCCGGCCGGCGCATGGGCCGCAAGGAGGCCGACCGCCGCCTCACGGTCGAGGAGTGCGACCGGGCGATGGCGGGCATCGTCTACGACCGCTGGCATCGCGCGGGAGGCCGCGGAAGACGTGGCGGCGGGGGTATGCTGGATCTGAGCGAAGCCCCCCAGGCCTACAAGGACATCGACACCGTCATCGCCAACCAGAAAGACCTCGTCGAACCGCTCGTCAAGCTTCGCCCCCTCGGCGTCATCAAGGGCTGACTGGCATTCGCCGAGTAAAAGCGAACCACTAAAACCGCTTCACCACAGAGTCACAGAGACGCAGAGAATTTCACCGCCACAGAACAACCCCTATACACCTGTAGGGGCGGTTCGCGAACCGCCCCTACAACAGGGGACGCCGGTGACAAATGGCAAGGGCGGGTTTGAAACCCGCCTTGTGGCGCAGCGGCCCAGAGAAAAAATCCTGAACAGGTGCATACGGAGTTCTCTTGTCGTAAACTGGCTTTGAGGGGTTGGCGGCCGTGTGCCCCGCGAAAAGCGCCGCCGGCATGAGCCCCGGGAGGATCGCGATGGTTCGATATGCGTTTCGACGGTTTCGCGTGGCTGGCCTGTGCGTTTGTGCCGTTCTGCTCGTCCTGGCTGGCTTGTGCGGGCGGGTGAACGCTCAGGAAACGGCCTCGCCGACTTCATCGCCCGTGGAAGTGACGTTCATCCTGAACGACTCGGTCATCAAGGACAAGTGTCTGCCCGACGTCACGGTCGGCATCGGCGTCAGCGAGACGGGCGAGCTCATGGTCCAGGGCAAAACCGATTCGAGAGGCCGGTTCACGGCCGAACTTCAGCCGGGCCGCTACTACGCCAGTTTCGGGAAGCGGGGCTACATCCCCGTCGCGAACACGGTCGTCGACGTCGAGGCCGACAACCCGATCTGGGTGACGGTGACGCTCTCGATGCTGATGGAAGAGGTCGGCCTCGGGGCCCAGCGCCGCGTGCAGGTCGTGCTGAACTGGGGTTCGGGCGGCTCCGTCGCGAAGGACCTCGACGCGCACATGCTTTGTTCGCGCGCGGGACGCCTCGACCACATCTATTTCGGCGACAAGACCCACGACGACGGCGAGCACAAGGCCTCGCTGGACGTCGACGACACCGACTGGGGCGGGCCCGAAACCATCACGCTGGTCGAGCCGCTTCCAGGCACCTACAGCTACTGGGTCTACAACTACTCCGGCCTTCCGTCGCGCCTCGATGCGTCCGAGGCCACGGTGCGCGTCATCATCAACGACAAGGTGGCCGGCGAGTACCGCCTGGCCCCGGGAACGCCGACCAGAAGCTGGCGCCCGTTCAAATATATCTCCGTCGATCAGGCCGGCAACTCCGAACTGGTCTGGTTTACGCCGGCCGAACTGGCGAGCCGGGCAAACTTCATCTTCCCGGAAGAGGCGCCCTTCGCCAGCTCGGGAGGTGATGAATTCGGTTGGATCACCGTCGTCGTTTCAATGCTGTTCAATCTCGTCTTCATCTATGTCGTCTATTTGATTATCCGGAAGGTGATCCGGGCCAAGGTGACTCCAAAAGAATCCGGGCCCGTCTGAGTCGCTCGATGAAGATCGCCGAAGCCTCTGGTCATCCGATCGTCGCGGCGCCGTCCCCGACCGACGCCGGCTTTCGACAGGCGTATCTGGAACTCGTGTGTCGTCGCGCTCGTCCCTTCCTGTACAGGATATTCCGCCTCCAGCGACCGTTCGCAGGTTCGAACGCGGAAATACGGCCCGGATACGCCGTCGCCACGAAGGCTGTCGAACGAATGATCAGGCGCGAAGGAGCCGGTTTTCTCTGCGGAAGCGACGCCGCCGAAGGTTCCAGACGCTGGGCCGGCTGGCGAAACGCCTGGAGCGAATACCGGGAAGCCCTCTTGCGGAACGGGGATGCGTCGACGCCGGAACGGATGTGGATTCGCGCTGACCGGCTGCGGCAAACGCTGTATTCAGAATGAATATCATAAAGTATATGCAACGAGAGGCGTGTGAACATGGAAATCTCGAAAGAGTATAAGCTGATCTACAGTGGCGAAATCTACGATGCGATCAACCAGTTCACCTTCGACCTGGATTTTTATCGGAAATGGTGCGGCATGAGAAAAGGCCCCATTCTGGAGGTCTGCTCCGGAACGGGAAGACTCACGATCCCCCTGAAGAAGGCCGGCCTGGACATCACGGGGCTCGACCTTTCCGACTCGATGCTCGAGATGGCCCGCGCGAAGGCGTCGGCGGAGAACCTCGACCTGACGTTCCTCAAGGGAGACATGCGAAGCTTCGCACTGGACAATAAATATGGCATCATATTTATACCATTCAATTCGCTGCAGGACATTTCCGCCGTGGATGACGTCGAATCGACTCTCAGGTGTGTCAAGAAACACCTTGCGCCGGGCGGCCTCTTCCTGTTCGACGTGTTCAACCCCAGCATCCATCTGATGGTCGAGCGCGAACGGGAGTCCACGGAAGCCTTCAATTTCACGACCTCCGACGGGAAGCGGATCGTCGTCAGGGAAAAATGCAGGTATCATGCCTCGACCCAGACCAACAAAGTGCGCTGGTATTTCGACATCGAAGGCGTCGAGAGCGTCGAGGAGTTCGGCATGCGGTGCTATTATCCGCTCGAGCTGGAGGTGTTGCTGAAGCACAACGGATTCCGCGTTCTCCACAAGTTCGGCTCCTTCGACGAGGAGCCCTTCGGCGAGGAATCGAAGAAGCAGATATTCGTCTGTTCAGCCGCGGATTGAACGATGGGATGGATTCAGGGGGGGAAAAGCGTATGAACACCTGGCACTCTAAACGTGCGCGCGCCTGGAGATGGTATGTGGTCGTTCTCGCACTTGCCATAAGCATTTTGCGGGGGATTGCCGCAGGCCACGCTTCGGGGCCGTGCGTCGAACTGCCGGAGATGAATGCCTGGTTTCGGTGGAGCCGCGGCTGGATCGGCGGGGATGGCGTTTTCACGATCCCGCTCGACGGGGGGCGAATCCTGTGGCTGTTCAGTGACAGCTTCGTCGGCCGGGTGGCCGAGGGGCAGCGGCGGCGGGTGACGATGGTGCACAACGCCGTCGCGATCCAGAAACACGCCGCGGCGAGGCCGGACATCTTCCTGGGAAAGGCGGCGGACGGCGGCCCCGCGTCGTTCTTCGATCCGCCCGACCGGCGCGGCTACTTCTGGCTGTTTCACGGCGCGACGAACCACCAGGGGCTGTGGCTGTTCCTCATCCAGGTCGAGACGACCGACGCGACGTCGGCGTTCGGCTTCCGGACGATCGGCACCTGGCTCGCCCACGTCGCCAACCCCCACGAACCGCCGCCCGCGTGGCGGGTCTCGATGAGAAAAATACCGTGGGGAATATATCCTTCGGACGATGGCGGGCGTTCGTCGGGCGAGCCCGCTGACGGCGATGCCCGGCGAACCCTGCATTTCGGTTCCTGGGTGACCCGGGTTGGAGACGAACTGTACGTCTACGGCGTCGACGAGCGGCTTGGAAAGCGGGGGATGATCGTCGCGAAGGTTCCCGTTTCCCGCATCGGCCGGTTCGACCGGTGGCGGTTTCTCGGCCCCGACGGCTGGGTGAAGGATTTCCGGGCCTGCCGGACCCTGGCGGATGACATCACCACCGAATACTCGGTCACGCCGATGAAAAACGTGCCTGGAAAGGGCGAGCCTCGCTACCTGCTGATCCAGTCGGCCGGGAACCTTTCGCCGGATATTCTTGCCCGCGAAGGCCCTTCTCCCGTCGGGCCCTGGAGCGAGCCGCGCGTCATCTTCACCTGCCCCGAACCGGCCCGCCGGCAGGAGGTGTTCACATACGCCGCGAAAGCCCATCCCGAGCTTTCCGATGAGGCGGGGACGGTCATTTCCTACGTGGCGAACTCGGTGCAGTTCAAGGACCTCGTCGACCACGCCTGGATCTACTGGCCCAGGTTCATCCGGCTTCCCGCCGAAACCAGGTTTTCCGGCGATTGATGCGGCGGGGAAGTTGTACTATGATGGGGCCGGCCCGGCTGATTTCTGATTGATTCGGAGCGAGGTGCGAGATGACGCAACGGATGTCCATGGAGACCTGGGAAGAGGCGTTCGAGAAAATCTGCGAGGAAAAACTCCAGGAAGAGCCCCTGTATGATTATATTCACCTGTATAAAAAAGGCCTGAGCCCCGAAAAGGCCTTTCTCGCCTACCTGAAGGAAAACCCTGACTACGAGGAGAAAATGCAGGAGCTTCTCGACGAGAAGGAGGAGGCGGAAATCCCGCCGATGGATCCCGCCGAACTCGCCCGGATCCAGGAAAAGGTGAAACTCCGGCAGGAGGCCATGGAACGGCTGAGCCGCTACTGCCCCGAATGCGCCCGCGACATGGCCGGCAAGAAAGTCTGCAAATGCGGCTACAAAAAGAAAAAGACCGGAGCCCTCTGAATCGCACCTGAAAAGATCATCCGCAGATGACGCATGTCGGACGAGATGCCCCGGGCGCCATTTGAGTGTATAATAATTCACATATAATGATGGAGGGGCGGGTTTGAAACCCGCCCCTCCAGGCAATTACGGGATTGTGAAAGGTCAGTCGAGCGAGCGGGTCGAGCCTTCGCCGAAGGTGACGCTGAAGATCCGGTTTTCCTCGACGGCCCTGAGGCTGAAGAAGGTCACGTCGATCTGCGGGTTGACGAGCTTGCCGCCGAGCAGATGCTTCTCGTAGGCCTTGGGCTTCGACTCCTTGAACTCGGCCCAGAGTTTGGTGTCGGTTTTCCCCTTGATGGCGGCGACGGCGTTGCGGATGTTCGGGAACTTCTTCTGCTGAACCGTCGAGATCGTGCTTTCACCGGCATTCGGATCGCCCTTGCTCGAATAGACGGACTGGACGATCACGTCCTTCACGAAGTCGCCCTCGTAGGGGCCGCTGGAAAGGAACGCGGTGACATCCTTCTCGAGGCCGGCAAACACGATGGTCACCGTGTATTTCTTGAAGAAGACGATGCCGTTGGCCACCTTGTGCTTGAAGAGAATCTCGCCTTTTTCCCAGCTCTTGATGAGCCGCTCGATCGTCGTGACCTCGCGATCGAGCGCCTCTTCGCTCTTGCCCTTCACGACCACATACCCGTAGGTCGCGGCGTGCACGGCGCCCGTGACGAAGAGAGCGAGAAGGATGGCAATGATAAGCCTGAAGGGCGATTTCCCGAACATGTATTTTCTCCCTGATGATGAATTTCGTTCAATTGTACGGAAAAATCGCGAAACCCACAAATTTCACGTCGAAATTGCGTGGAATGCGCGTTTTCGGACTCGTCATCTCCCTTCCGAAATTGACATTCCCGGAGGGGGGGATACGTTTACATCAAACGAATGTTTTTCCCGCCCCCGGAGCACAAGAGTGTCCGCGTTTCATTGAGAGGAGTCTTATATGGAAAAACAGATCGGTGTTTGGGTGGACCACAGAAAGGCCGTCATCGTGACGATCTGGGAGGAAAAGGAGACGGTTCAGATCGTTCGTTCGTCGCTCGAGACGACGGGCCATCCCCTGGGCGTTGCGTCTCAATACGGCGGCCAGGACATGCAGGCCGATGACACCCTCCAGAGACATTCGGCCACGTATCTGAAAAAATTCTATGCCGACATTGCATCGTATGTGAAAAATGCAGATTCCATCATGCTGATGGGACCCGGCGAAGCCAAGATCGAACTCCGCAAGAGCCTCGAACGCCGGATGATGGGCGACAGGATCGTCGACGTCATGCCGGCCGACAAACTGACCGAGCGCGAAGTCGTCCTCAAGGTTCGTGCCTACTACGCGAAATCCTGAAGTGTTCGCCCCGGGGCGGGAACTCTTTTGAAGGGGGCCGGCGGGCGAATTGCAGGCCCGGCGGCGTAGGGGCGGATCGTGATCCATCCGTGTTTCCCAATGCCGAATGCCGTTCGCGAAAATTTCGCGGGAAATGGTATAGTGCTTTCCGGGAGTTGTTCGCGGGTTTCTGCTGCCTGCGGAATGCCAGGGAGGAAACGATGACGCATACGGAACATCTGCTGGGCGAGTTCGTGAAGGCACTTGCGTTTGCCGCGGGGAAACACCGGAACCAGCGCCGCAAGGACGCCGAGGCGTCGCCGTATATCAATCACCCCATCGCTCTCGCGGACATTCTCGTCAACGAAGGCGGCGTCACCGACGGCGTCGTTCTCTGCGCCGCCGTTCTGCACGACACGATCGAGGATACGAAGACGACCGTCGAGGAGCTGAAAGAGCAGTTCGGCCACCGCGTGACGTCGATCGTTCTCGAGGTCACCGACGACAAGTCGCTCGACAAGGACGTCCGGAAGCAGAAGCAGATCGAGCATGCCCCGCACATTTCGCGCGAGGCGAAGCTGGTCAAGCTGGCCGACAAAATCTGCAACCTGCGCGACATTCTCGCGTCGCCACCGGCCGGCTGGCCGCCCGAGCGCAAGCAGAAGTATTTCGAGTGGGCTGCGAACGTGGTCGCCGGCCTGCGTGGCGTTCACCCGGGCCTCGAAGCCGTTTTCGACGGCCTGCTTGCCCGACGGAACGAACTGGGGTGACGGGGCCGGCCCCCATCGCCGGAGGCATGAACGATGGAAGGATCACCGAAACCGAATTCCGACCCGGAAAAAGACCTGTTTGCCCGTGACGAACGGGGCCGGACGCCGCTTTTCCGCGCGGCGGAGCAGGGCCTGAAAAAAGAAGTCGAGGAAATGCTCGACAGCCTGAGGGGAACCGGTTTCTGCCCGCCGCGGCTCGGCCTCATCGAGATTCGCGACGCCGACGGTTTCACGGCCGCCGACGCGGCGGAGCGGAACGGCCACGCTGAGATCGCGAAACTGCTGCGCACCGAGGCCGCCCGCATGGAGTTCTTCGAGTAAGGCTTCCCGAGCGGCTTCCGGTGGGATCGAACACTCTTCGCCCTCGAGTCCTGCAGAATGAAAACCAACCGTTCGCCCTGAGCCTGTCGAAGGGCGAGGCTTCTCGTGCTTCGACAGGCTCAGCACGAACGGGAACGTAACATTGGCCCTTGCTTCGCAGGGTTCAGGAAGAGCCCCATTCAGAATTGAATTGGGCTCTTGTAGGGCAGCAAGACCTTCTCTTCGACGGAGACGAGCCGATGGGGAAAGGCGCGGTTCACCGTCCAGACGATGCGCTTGATGCCGGTCCATTCGTTGAAAACGTGGTATTCGACGCGCGCTCGGTCCCCCTCCAGCGTGACGCGTGGCCGGAAGTCGATCGTGCGGCCTTTCTCCGCCTCTTCTTTTTTATACGCTCCCAGAACGCCGTCGAATGTCCGCTGATCGAGAATCGGCAGGAACATGTAGTAGACGGCGTGCCAGTGAATGTAGAACTGCTCCCCGATCAGCACCATGATTGCCAGCTGGAGGAACCCGTCGGGCGTGCCGTCGGCGACAATGCTGCCGAGATACACCGGGTCGTACCGGCTCGCGTCGCCGATAAAATAACGCTTTGGATATATCTTTTTGAATTCGGCGAAGCTGGGAAAGGCCGCCTGGTCTGAAGGCCGCGCATACAGGACGGGATGGCCGCCGAGTTCCTGGTAATCGTAGACGAAGTCGAGGACCTGGCCTGAGGCGATGCCCAGGCGGGGAAACAGCGCCAAGAACTCGTTGGGGTCATACCCGCCCTTGTCGAGCGCCCCGCCCTTCTTTGTGAGAGCCTTCGGCGTCGGCTTTCCGTGCAGCTTCTGCGCTGCTTTCAGGATCTTCACCATCCCATCGAGATCGAGCCCCTCTTCCGCGGAAATCCCGGGAATACAGACCAACTGCAACAGCAGGGTGAAAACCATGAAGAGCCGAAGCCTCATTACGTATCCTCCATTGGCATGGTTCGATGACCGCTCTGTCGTCCGAGCGAAATGCCTTGCGCGATGATACCATGAAGGTTGAGGGAGTCCATTGCCGGGAAGTATTCTGTCCCGCAACGAAAGGAGTATCTGCATGAAAAAGCGGATCGGGATCTGGGTTGACCGGCGGAGGGCCATCATCGTGACGGTCGGGCAGGGGGAGGAGCTGGTGCGGGTCGTCACCTCGCCGCTCGAGGGAGCCGGCGCGCCGAAGGGCCGCTCCCAGCATGGACAGCACGATATCGTGGCCGACGCGGCTCAGTTGAACCAGGAAACGATATATTTGAAGAAATATTATAACGAGATCGTCGACCAGGTGAAGGACGCCGACTATCTGATGCTCATGGGGCCGGGCGAAGCCAGGGTCGAGCTGCGCAACGCCCTCGAACAGCGGTCGCTCGGCTACAAGATTCTCGAAGTGAAGCCCGCCGAAAAAATGACCGACCGCGAGGCCATGCTCGCCGTGCGCGACTACTACGCCGGCCATCAGCTGCCCTGACACACCGAACGGCCGGGCCTCCGTAAAAAATACCAATGTCTATGTAGGGGCGGGTCTCAGCCCCGCCCCTGCGGTCATTTTTGAAACTTGTAGCTATTTGATTGAAGGTGTGGTAACCTTGATACATCACATGATGCGTTTTCAAGCGTTCGTGTGAATGGCCGGAACGAACCGGCCCGCGAAGAGGTCTGACGATCCTTCGCATCCATGGGGCCATCATGGCCCGGACGGCGGCCTGACCGGCGCATCCACCGTTTCTCCCCCTCCGCCGGAGGAGCCGGCGCAATCACGCTTTTGCGGCGCCGGGAAAGGGTTCCATTTATTTCCATGTCTCAGAATTATTCACGCAACAATTTTTCCTCGACCACGACGCACCGCACGAACGACGTTCGCAACCACCAGCCCCGACACCGGGACAACACCGGCCGCCAGCCGGCCGGCCAGGGCCTGCCCACCCGGGCTGAAACGCCGACCGCTTCGCCGACGGCTTCCGTTGCGACTCCCGTCGTGACCGAGTTCGCCGGGTTCGGCCTGTTCCCGGCCCTGAACCAGGGTCTCAAGGACCTCGGCTTCGCGCGTCCGACGCCGATCCAGGCCCAGTCTATTCCGCCGGCCCTGCTGGGCCGCGACGTGCTGGCCTGCGCCATGACGGGAAGCGGCAAAACGGCGGCGTTCATGCTGCCGATCCTGAACCGGCTCCTGCAGGGCGGCGCCGGCCGCACTCGTGCGCTCGTTCTCTCTCCCACCCGCGAGCTGGCCGCCCAGATCGCCGAGCACGCCTCCGAGCTGGCCCGGCATACGGCGCTCCGCATCACGCCCGTCTTCGGCGGCGTCGGCATGGGGCCCCAGCAGGCCGCCTTCGAGCGTGGCGACGAGGTCATCGTCGCCACGCCCGGCCGGCTGCTCGACCATTTTCAGTATGACTACGCGAAGCTCGCCGATCTGAACGTGCTCGTTCTCGACGAGGCCGATCGTATGCTCGACATGGGTTTTCTGCCCGACATCCGGCGCGTGCTGCGGCATCTGCCGGCCACGCCGCGCCAGACGCTGTTCTTCTCGGCCACGATGCCCGCCCCGATCGCCGAGTTGTCGCGCGAGATGCTGAAAAATCCCGTCGCGATCGACATCGAACGGCCCTCGAAGCCCGCGACCGGCATTTCCCAGACCGTCTACCCGGTTTCCTCTGAGCTGAAGTCGAAACTCCTCCTCAAACTGCTCGAAGATCCGAACATCAAAAACGTGCTCGCGTTTACCCGCACCAAGCACCGGGCGAATCGGCTGGCCGACTTCCTCGACAGGAACGGCGTCCCCTGCGCCCGCATCCACGGCAACCGCAGCCAGCAGCAGCGCACCGAGGCTCTCGCCGGATTCAAGAACGGCGAATACCGGGTGCTCGTCGCCACCGACATCGCGGCCCGCGGCATCGACATCGAAGCCCTCTCCCATGTCGTGAACTTCGACGTGCCGCACATCGTCGAGGATTACATCCACCGCATCGGCCGCACGGCCCGCGCCTCAATGGTCGGCGACGCCTGGACGCTGGTCGCCCCCGACGAGGAAAACGACCTCCGTCAGATCGAGCGGCATCTCGCCAAGCGCCTGCCCCGGGCGACGCTCGCCGAGTTCGATTACACCCAGAAGACGAACGAACGGCTGGAAATTCCGCTTGCCGAGCGTATCGCCGCGATCCGGGCCCGCAAGTCCGAGGAGCGTGCCCGCGCCAGGGCCAAGGCCGAGGCGAAGAATGCCCGCATTCTCGCCGAGGAAACCCGCCGGCTCGAGAAGGAGGCGGCCCGCGCAGCTGCCGCTTCACGCCAGCGAATCCAGGCCCCCGCCCGCCGGCCGGCCCAGACCGGGAATCGCGGTCAGTCCCAGGCGGGATGCCAGTCCCGCCCGGCTCCCCGGACGCCGGCCCCCTGGCACGCCGATGACGATCGTGCCGCACCCCGCCGCCGATAACCGATAGCAGTCCCCTGGACGCAGAGGCGCATCACGATGCGCCTCTGTTGCTTTATACGGGAAAACATCTTGACAGGAGAACGAATGTACTCTATATTTGAATTAGAGAACGAACGTTCACCGAGGTGATGGAAATGACGCCAAAGGCCAATGATGGGGCATACCTGAAACGCCTCCAGGATTATTATGCGCGCTTCCGGGGGTTGCCGTCGTATAACCGGTTGAGCGAGCTGCTGGGGCTGGCTTCGCGGTCAGCGGTCAGTAAAGTGCTTCAGCGGCTGAGGCAGGCGGGGTATCTCGAACGCACCCCTGATGACGTCTGGGTGCCGGCGGCGCGGTTCTTCGAGCGGCCCGTGGCCGATGCGTCGGTGCCGGCTGGCCGGCCCGTCTCGATCGCCGAGGCAGGGACCGCGCCGTTCGCGATCGATCAGTATCTGGTGGCGACGCCATCGCGCACCGTCCTGGTGCCTGTTCGGGGCGACTCGATGATCGAGGCTGGCATCTGCGAGGGGGACGTGGCCGTGGTCGAGTGCGAGGCCCGGGCGGCGCCCGGCGACATCGTCGTGGCGGTCGTCGACGGCGAATACACGCTGAAAACGCTCGAGCGCGAAGCTGACCGGTACGTTCTGAAGCCCGCTAACGCCCGGTACGAAACGATCCGCCCGAAGGGACGCCTCGAAATCTTCGGCGTCGTCGTCGGCCTCGTCCGCAAATATCGCAAATAGCCCCAAGCCGGCTGTTTGCCTGGCGGGGCTGGTTTCAAACCCGCCCCGGCGCGAGGCCGGCAAGAAGAAAAGGCTGTGACTGACATGCGGGAAAACCTGAGGATGGTCGAAAACCCTTGGTATACGGGGGAAGTCGCACCTGCCGGAGGGCTGCTCGCGCGGCCGGTGCCGGCGGGTTTTCCATCCCCTGCCGATGATTACGTCGAGGCGCGCATCAGCCTCGACGAGCACCTGGTACGGCATCGCGAGGCGACGTTCTTTCTGCGGGTCGAGGGCGACTCGATGCGGAATCTCGGCATTTTCGACGGCGATCTCCTGGTGGTCGACCGGGCGCTGGTTCCCGTCGACGGAAGCGTGGTCATCGCCGTGGTCGACGGGGCGTTCACCGTCAAACAGCTGTATCGCACGGCCGGCGGCGGCGCGATTCTCAAGGCGGCGAACCCGGCGTATGCCGATATCGCGGTCTCCGCAGATTCCGAACTCGTCGTCTGGGGGGTGGTCAGATGGGCGATTCACCGGGTGTGGCCATGGAACGACGATCCATCGCGCTGATCGACGCGAACAATTTCTACGTCTCCTGCGAGCGGGTGTTCCGACCCGATCTCGAGGGGCGGCCGGTGGTCGTGCTGTCGAACAACGACGGCTGCATCGTGTCGCGATCGGCCGAGGCGAAGGCGATCGGCGTGCCGATGGGCGCGCCGTGGCATCAACAGAGCGTTCTGGCGCGCGAGCACGGCATCATCGCGTTGTCGAGCAATTACGCCCTGTATGCCGACATGTCGAACCGGTTCATGCGGCTGCTGGCTCGATTCAGTCCCCGCCAGGAAGTCTACTCGATCGACGAGTGTTTTCTCGACCTTGGCGACGTTCGGGGCCAACCGGCCGGTGAGGCGGTGCGGGTGGGGCATCGCATCCTCTCGCTGATACGGCGCCAGGTGGGACTGCCGGTGTGCGTCGGCGTCGGGCCGACCAAGACGCTGGCGAAGCTCGCCAACCGCATCGCCAAAAAGTTTCCCGAATGGCGGGGCGTCTGCGATCTTGGCCCGATGCCCGACGACGAGCGCGATGGGCTGATGGCGCGCGTTCCCGTCGACGACGTCTGGGGCGTCGGGTACAGATTCGCGATCCGGCTTCTCGCGATCGGCATCCGCACGGCTCTCGATCTTCGGCGTGCCGACCAGATTTTCATCAGGTCGCGGTTCAACGTCGTCCTCGCGCGCACGGTGGCCGAACTGAACGGTGTGCCCTGCATTGGCCTCGAAGAGGGGGCACCGCCGAAGCAACAGATCATCTCCTCCCGCTCCTTCGGGGTGCCGATTCGAGACGTTGTTTCTCTCGAAGAGTCGATCGTGGCCTACACGACGCGGGCGGCCGAAAAACTGCGCCGCCAGGCATCGGTGGCCGGCCTGGTGACGGTGTTCCTGACGACGAACCGGTTCCATGAGAGCGAAGAGCAGTATCATGCATCGCATACCGTCGCCCTGCCCGAGCCTTCCGACGATACCCGTCGGCTGGCGGCCGCGGCGGTCGGGGCGTTGCGGGCCATCTACAGGCCGGGGTTCGCCTATCACAAGACCGGCATCTTCCTTGGCGAGATTCACGGCCGCGACATCCGCCAGCCGCCTCTGTTCTTCTCGACCACAGACGCCGAGCGCGAACGGGGCCGCGCCCTCATGACGGCGATCGACGCGGTGAACGCCGCATACGGCCGAGGTGCCGTCCGGTTCCTGGGCGAAGGGACCTCCAGACCATGGAAACTCCGGTCGCAGTTCCGCTCGCCGAAGTATACGACCAGCCTCGCGGATATTCCGGTCGCACGGGCGGCCTGACGCGAAATACAGAAAAATTTCATTGTAGCTGCCAATATGATATACTGAACTCCACACCCCCCCTGCAAAGGGATGAAAAGTGAGCAGGAGCGTGAGAACGGACACCCCCGAACCCGGGCAATGCGCGCGGGCACTCGAGGCCAGCGAGGCGAAATATCGTACGCTTTTCGAGACGATCCGCGATGCGGCGTTCGTCGCCGACGGTACGACGGGCAGGATTCTCGAGGCAAACCGCCAGGCACAGAACATGCTGGGCTGGTCTCTCGATGAGTTCCGTACGAAAACATATCTTGACGTCCTGGTTCCCGCCTCGCGAGAAGAAGGAAAACGCCTGTTCGAGCTCGACAACGAGGAAATAGCCGGAAAGACCTACGAGCTGACCCTTCAGCATCGCGACGGGACATCCGTTCCGGTTCAAGGTTCGACGATGCTGTATATCGACGAAGCCGGCCGACGCCTGTCGTTCGGGGTTTTTCACGACCTGCGGGAACGGCGGAGCAAGGAGGCCGCTCTTCATCGCGAGGAGGCCCGTCTCGAGGCTGTTCTGAAACTGAACCAGATGCCGGCCATGAGGTTCGACGCCCTTGCCGAGTTCGCCCTCGAGGAAGCCGTGCGACTGACATTCAGTACCTACGGATTTCTCGCGCTGCTGAGCGCCGACGGCGCCACGGCCTCTCTGTACTGCCTCTCGAAATCCGCCCTGCGCGACTGCCGGATGCCGGTTTTGCCGACGCAGCTGAACGTGAAAATGTCCGGTGTCAGGGCCGAGGCGATCCGTCTGCGCAAACCCATGCTGCTGAACGGTCTTCCCGGCGACGGAACCGGAGACCTCTCGATTCCGGAGGGCCATGTCCCGATCAATCGCCTTCTCCTGGTGCCGATTCTCGATCGCGAGAATGTCGTCCTGCTCGCCGGCGCGGCGAACAAGGAAACCCCGTACGACGATTCCGACGTGAGGCAGCTGACGCTGCTGATGTCCGAGTTGTGGTGCGTGTATACCCGCAGGAAGGCCGAGGAGGAAGGACGGCAGCTCGAGAGCCAGATGAAACACGTGCAGAAGCTCGAAAGCCTGGGCGTTCTCGCGGGCGGCATCGCGCACGATTTCAATAATATATTGATGGCAATATTAGGGCACGTCGACCTGGTCAGGATGTCTCTGCCGTCCGAGCACGAGATACAGGGGCACCTCGAGCCGATCGTCACGGCGTCGAAGCGCGCCGCCGAGCTGTGCCGGCAGATGCTTGCCTACGCCGGCAAGAGCTACACCGAGCGAAAGAAACTCCAGCTGAACGACCTGATCCGGGAAATGTCGAAGATCATCGAGGTCAGTGTCTCGAAAAAGGCCGTGGTCGATTGCAGACTCGGAGACGGCCTTCCCGAGATTGAAGCCGATCCGGCGCAGGTGCGTCAGGTGTTGCTGAACCTCCTGACGAACGCGTCCGAATCGCTCGAGAACAAGCCAGGAACGATCATCATCCAGACAAAGGAGATGGAGTGCGACCAGGCGTTTCTTGCAGGCATATCCCTCGAAAAAAATGCACGGGAGGGCCGCTACGTCGCCCTGGAGATATCCGACACCGGCTGCGGCATGGATCCGTCGATCCAGGAGCGCATGTTCGACCCGTTCTTCACGACCAAGTTTACGGGGCGCGGCCTGGGCCTGGCGGCCGTCCTCGGCATCGTGCGGGGCCATCACGGCGCGATACGCGTCTACAGCAAGCCGGGCAACGGGACGACGTTTTGCGTCTTCTTTCCCGCCGTGGGTCACGGCGCTCCCGCCCCGCGGCCGAAGTGCGATATTTCGGCGTGGCGCAGCACGGGGACGATCCTGCTGGCAGACGACGAGGCCGAGATCCGCAGCGTGGCCTCGATGATGCTGTCGTATTACGGTTTCAAGGTCATCACCGCGAAAGACGGCAGGGAGGCGGTCGAGCTCTGCAGACGACATGGCGCCGAGCTGACCGCCGTGATGCTGGATCTGACGATGCCTCACCTCGACGGATACGAAGTGCATCTCCAGGTGAAAAATCAGTTTCCCCGGCTGCCGGTCATCCTGATGAGCGGCTACACCGAGGGCGAGAGCACCAGGCAGTTCGCGGACGACGGCCTGGCAGGCTTCCTCCAGAAACCCTTCGAGATCCGCTCCCTGGGGGAAAAACTCCGATCGATCCTGGAACCCTGACCGGTACCGGAACGACACCGGGATATCGTGTCTGACAGTGTCTCCAAGCCATGGGCCATTGCACGATGACTGACGCATCGAAGCGGACGATCATGCATATCGACATGGACGCGTTCTATGCGTCGGTCGAACAGCTCGACTGCCCGGAAATCCGCGGCAAGCCGATCGTCGTGGGCGGCACCCATCGCAGCGTCGTTTCGGCGGCTTCCTACGAAGCCCGGAAGTTCGGCATCCATTCGGCGATGCCGATGACCCAGGCGCTGAGGCTTTGCCCGCACGCGATCGTGCGGCCGGTCCGCATGTCGCGGTACCAGCAGATATCGGGCACGATCATGGCGTTTCTCGAGACGCTTTCGCTGCTCGTCGAACCGATGTCGTGCGATGAGGCGTATGTCGACATCACCGGCACCGAGCGGCTGTTCGGTCCCCCGGAGAAGCTCGCGATGCATGCCAAGGCGCGCATTCGCGAGTTGACCGGCGGCCTGACCTGCTCGGCCGGCATCGCCCCGGTCCGGTTTCTCGCAAAAATAGCATCTGATATGCGAAAGCCGGACGGCCTCGTGGTGATCGAACCGGACCAGGTCGTGGGGGTTCTCACGCCGCTTCCGATCGGCAGGCTGCCGGGCGTCGGCAGCCACACGGAGGAGGCGCTGAAGCGGCTCGGCATCCGTACCGTCGGCGACGTTCGGCGATACCCGCTGGAATGGTGGCGGAAACGATCGGGAAGCGGAGGCGTCGGGCTGTGGGAGATGGCGCACGGCATCGACGCCACCCCGGTCGTTCCCGACGGCGAGCCGAAATCGAGCAGCGCCGAGGATACGCTCGACAGCGACACGTTCGATCGCGACGAGCTCGGCCTCTGGATCAGGCGGCAGGCGGAGAGCGTCGCGGAAGACCTTCGGCGGCACGGGTATTTCGGCCGGACGGTTCGGCTCAAGATCAAATTTTCGGATTTCACGCAGATCACCCGCCAGGTCACCCTGCCGGAAGCCTCACAGAGCACGAAGCTGCTGACCGATACCGCCCTGGAGCTTCTTGCCGCCGAGGAACTGCCGAAGCCGGTACGATTGATCGGCGTGGGCATGGCCCATCTGACACGCGAGCCGCGTCAGCCGACCCTCTTCGGCGATGACGAACTTGCGCGGCTCGAAGCGCTCGATCACGCGGTCGACGCCGTCCGCCAGAAGTTCGGCCGGGCCGCCGTCCGTCGCGGCGGCCGCGAACCGGATGCCGGCGGTTAATCCGCACCGCCTTGGGGAAAATCCGTCTTCAGGTGGCGTCGCGATAGCGGGTGGCGTATGCTTGCGTGAGCACGGCGAATTTCGCTGAAGATGGCGCGATCTGAGCGGTTCGCATTCAATCATCACCCTCCGGGAGGCAATTCATGATCAACAGTCGTCGTTTGCGTGCTTCGAGATGGTTTGTCATTCTGATGGCGGCGGTCCTGGCATGGTCGGGATGCGGGACGGCCGATGCCGCCGATGATCCGCGGCCGGCCGACGTAAAGCAGGTGGCCGCCGGCGTCAATGCCTTGGGCCTGAAACTGCTGTCCAGCCTTTCCGCCGCCGCCCCGGGCAATCTGTTCTTCTCGCCGTTCAGCATTCACATTGCCTTCGCCATGCCGTTCGCCGGCGCTGCTGGCGAGACTCGTGCGGAGCTGGCGAAGACGTTCGCGTATCCGGTCGACGGCCAGGGAGCGCTTGCCGGCTTGTACGGCGATTTCATAAGGAGTTTTCCGGGATTCGGCGGCACGCCCGCTCCCGCCGATTACAAGCTGTCGGTGGCGAACGCCATCTGGGCCCACAAGCCGTATCCCTTCGCCTCGACATACCTCGATCTCATAAAGACGACGTTCGCCAGCGAGATTCGACTGGTCGATTTCGCGGCGGATTATCTGAAGACCCGGCTTGAGATCAACGCGTGGGTCGAGGCCCAGACGCAGAACCTGATCAAAGATCTGATTCCGGAAGGTATTCTCAACACCCTGACAAGGCTGGTTCTCGTGAACGCCGTGTATTTCAAGGGAACCTGGGTCGCCGAATTCCCGAAGGATGCGACGGCCGATGCCTCGTTCTTCGTCGACGGGAAAACGGAAACGAAGGTGCCGATGATGCGCCAGACCGGAGAGTTCCGGTATGCCGATGGTGACGCGTTCCAGGCGCTGCGGCTTCCGTACAAGGGCGATACGCTTGCCATGTACGTGTTTCTCCCGAAGGAGTGCGACGGCATCTCAAAGCTGGAGACCGCTCTTGCTGAGAAACCCTTCGCCGAGTGGCTGAGCGGCTTCGACGAGATGGACGTGCGCGTGTCGCTTCCGAAATTCAAGATGGAAAGCGGCTGCTCGCTTGTCGAAGCTCTCCGCGGCCTTGGTGTGAATCTCGCGTTCGACGAACAGAGCGCAGACTTTTCCGGGATGCTCGATGCCGAAAAGGCGAAGAGCGAGCCGGGGTTGTTCATTTCCGCCGCCCTTCACAAGGCGTTCGTGAAGGTCGACGAGGAAGGCACCGAGGCGGCCGCGGCGACGGCCGTGGTGATGCAGACCAAGAGCGTGAAGCCGAAGCCCATCGAGTTCAAGGCCGACCACCCCTTCCTGTTCTTCATCGTCCACGAGCCGACCACGGCGGTTCTTTTCCTGGGCCGGATGAGTTCTCCGGAACTGTAAGCGGGTGAAACGGCAGGGCGTTTCCGCCCTGCCGGCCCCGGAACATGCATGGTCTGCTCGTGCCGGCTCGGGAATATCGGTCCGGTGGACGTTTGATATCAGGGCCTCTTTTCCCGCGGAAGGCCGGCGACGGGAGCGGGCGCCGCCTGCCGCCTCCGGGTCAGGCCCGCAGGGCCCGGCGGATGAAAGGCTTGAGGTTGTCGGACCGCAACGGGGCGATGCAGGCCAACTCTTCGCCCTCCGCATGACCGGGGTTTCTCGTCACGAAGAAGGCGACGTCGGGGTCCTGGAGCCGCTCGTCATGGAGGTCGGCGACCCCGGCCCGAAGCGGCGTCGGCTCGGCGAGACGGATGATTCCCCGGTCTGGCAGATACCGTCGTCCGAACCGGAGGCTGCCGAGATGGTCGAGAATTTTCTGCAGGTCGGGGGGCGTCGGCCGGTCGAACCGGGGAAAATATTCCTGGAAGAATACCGGCAGGAACCGGTACGTCTTGTACCCGCTCGAAATCAGGAACCAGTAGAGCTCCTCGATGCCTGCTTCCTCGATCATGCTCAGCATGAATCGGCCCCAGACGCGGGGCAGTTCGAGGCTACCCCAGAAATCCGGCCGGATGATGGTATCCCCGCTGAACAGAGCCCGGATGGCCCGCCCTTCGACCTCGGTCCGCATCAGGGCGAGGGAGGTGAAGCCGCGCAGGGTGCCAGTCGCGTCATGAAGGAGGATCGCCCAGTCTTTCGCGGCCAGGTCGGCCATGAATGAGGCGCGCCCGACGACGTAGGCCTCGTTCATCAGGTCGAACATGGCCGAACGCAGCCCGGCGTCGAGATTGGCGACGGGAACAACCTTCCCATTCAGTGCCTTGTCGCGGTCGTTTCGGCTCATCGTATACTTAGTGAAACAGAAACGCTGCGGCCCTTGCAGGCCGGGACTGTTCGTTCACCCTTCGCCTCCGGCGCTCATGCCGAGGGGCAGGCCGAACTTCTCGTCGACCTCGCGGCGGCCGTAGTAATTCTGCGTGAGGAACAGGGCGAGCGTCGCCAGGCTTCGGGCGTTGGTTTTCAGATCGAGTCCGCGATGGATGATGGAGCGCCACGAGTAGAAGCGCCGCCGCCAGTCGCGGCAGGCTTCGGCCAGCCCTTCCGGGGAAAAGCCGGTCGGGACGAAGGGCACCTGGCCGAACCGGAAGTTCGGGTCGAGCCACCACGCGGGCGACGTCAGACGTCCCTCGGCCTGCAGTTTCGCGTAGAGCTGAGTGCCGGGGAACGGCACCAGGTGGTTGAACGCCGCCAGGAAAAAACGATGCTTCCGAATGAACCGGAACGTCGGCGGGAAGGAACGCACGTCGTCGCCGTCGATGCCGAACAGGAACGTTGCATAGATGCAGATATTTTTCTCGCGAAGCAGCGCGAGCGCGCGTTCGTAGCCTTCGATGGAAACGTTGCACTGCTTGTTCAGACGCTGCATGAGATCGGGCCGGAGCGACTCGAACCCGATCAGAACGCCGATGCAGCCCGACTCGGCCATGGCGTTCACCAGTTTGGGATTGGCGGCGGCGTTGACGCTGATCTGGCTCACCCACTGGATTCCGAGGGGCTTCAGCGCCGCGCACAGGTCGAAGGCCGCTTGGATATTAGCTGCGATATTATCGTCGATGAGAAAGACGATCTTCTGCCCGCTCCGCCGGATGTCCTCGACCACATCGGCGGGCGGCCGGAAGTAATGCCGGCTTTCGGTGAACGCGGTGATGGAGCAAAAGGTGCACCGGAACCGGCAGCCGCGCGAAAACTCGACGAGGGCGAGCGGCAGGTAGCCCTTGTGGGCGTAGACCTCCCGCCGCGGATACAGGCCGTTCCAGGAAAAGTCGAACGTCCCGTCATACCGCCGCCCGAGACGGCCGGCCTGGAAATCCTCGAGAACGCGCCCCCAGACGCCCTCGGCAGGTCCCGTCACCACCGCGTCGGCGTGTTCCATCACCTCGTCGGTCCAGAGGGTGGCGTGGTATCCGCCCATCACGACCTTGACCCCGCGCCGGCGATACTCGTCCGCGATCTGGTAGGCGCGTCGCGCCGTGTAGGTCTCGACCGTGATGCCCACGAGATCGGCGGGCCGGCTCGCGTCGACGGGCTCCACCCGGTCGTCCTGGACCGAGATCTCCCAGTCGCGCGGCGTGAGGGCCGCCAGCACCGCCAGCACCAGCGGCTCCATCTGCCAGGTGGCGATGTAGCGCTGGTCGGGCTTGCGCCCGATCGAGGGCATGATCAGGGTCAGCTTCATGCCCTGGGAATGCCCTCCTGGACGTCATCGAACAGGACGCGGTCCGACATGTCGCGCAGTCGTTGGGCATACGAACGGTAGCCGAGATTGAACGCGATGGCGTAGCCGGTGGACGTCCGCGAGCCGAGCAGGCGCCGGGCGATCGACGGAAGCCGGTACGCGTGTTCCCAGGCCCAGTGCAGGCCTTCCCGGATCTGCTCCACGGTCATCCCCTTGGGCTGGACGACGATGTGCTCGACGTCATAAAGGGTCCAGTCCCGCGTCAGGATGCGGTTCTCGGCATCGAGCTTGCGGTAGGCCGCGGTGTTGGGGAACGGCGTGTAGGTCGAGAATCGCGGCAGATCGACGTGGGCGCGGTCGCAGAAGTCGACCGTCCGCCTGAAGATGTCGGGTTTGTCGTCGTCGAGGCCGAACACGAAACAGGCCTGCACGCCCATGCCGTGATCGTGCATGCGCTTGACGAGGTCGATGTAGAAATCGACCGAGTTGTGGTCCTTGCCGATCGAGCCGATCGACATCTGGTTGATCGACTCGAAGCCGATCAGCAGACCCTTGCAGCCGCTGTCCCCGACGATGCGCAGAAGCTCGGGGTCCTTGCCGATCTTGGTGGTCGAGAGGCCGAACCACTTTTTCTTCAGCGTGCCGATCGCGCGGAAGAGCTGCTTGGCGTGGTCGGGGTCTTCCATCGGACTCGGGTCGACCAGGACGAACTCGTTGCCGGGCATGTCGGCGAGCTCGGCCACCACCTCGTCGATCGGCCGCTTGTAGAAGTTGTTTCCCCACGTGGCCGGGATCGAGCAGAAGTCGCACTCGTTCAGACAGCCGCGCGTCGCCCAGATTGTATTCGTGGTGATATACCCTTCCTTTCGCAGCAGGTCGCGCCGGGGGCGGACATATTTCACCAGCGACGGGCTCTGGAAATCCGTGTACCGCTTCTGCATCGCGCCCTGCTTGAAATCGCGCAGAAGCTGGGGCCAGCTTCGCTCGCCGAACCCGACCACGACGCAGTCGGCGTGCTGCTGGGCTTCGTCCGGGCAGAGGGTCGCATGGACCCCGCCGATGACGACGGGAACGCCGCGGCGTCGGAAGTGATCGGCGATCGCGTAGCCGCGCATGCAGGTTCCCGTCAGGATCGTCATGGCCACCAGGTCGGGCCGCGACTCGAAATCGACGAGCTGAACGCCTTCATCCGCCAGCTCGATCTCGACGTCGAGGTCCTGGGGAACGAGCGCCGCCAGCGTCGTGAGCGTCAGCGGGGCGTACCGAAGCGACTTGGGGAACGAGCCCACGCGGAACCGGTGGATGGTCCCGCTGGGCTGGATCAGAAGCAGTTTCATTCGGATCTCCGTATCGAGGTCAGAGCGCGTTCTTGCCGCGCCCGCTGAAGATGAAGACCATCTTCCCGTCGGGATTGCGCTCGCAGGCGAGGTTCTCGAGCACCGGCGTGAAGGGGAACCCCTTGCGCAGGTTTTCCGACGCGCGGCGCAGGAAGAAGTTGATGCCCTGCTCGCCGACGAACTTGGATAGGTCGGAGGCGATGCCGTCGTCGACGACCAGCAGGACATCGCGGAAGGTGACGTGCCCGTCCTTGGGGGCCAGGACTCCCAGGGCCTTCACCGACACGAGGCCGGTGACGTCGGTGCCCTGCAGGTAGATGAGGTTACGCGAGCCGGTGTTCTTGAACTCGATGGCCTTCTCGTTGAGGGCCGTCTTGGCGTTGAGCACGCCGACTTCCTCGTTGCCTTCGATCTCCTTGAGAATGGTGGAGATGCCGTCGGCCTTCGTGAAGGTCATCTTCCAGGTCTGGCCGGGGGCCATCGTGCCCATCTCGTAAGCGGCGTTTCCTGATTTGGGCATGACGTTGAGCTGCTCCTCGTCCTGGACGCAGCGGTACCGCTTGAAATGCGCGTCGCCGAGAACGTCGTCGACGGCGGTGGCCTCGGAGTTGTCGAGCGCCGCGAGCGGCACGTCGGCGAAGTCGAGCTCGCCTTCGAGCACCGCGAAGCCGTTCGGGGCGACGAAACCCTGCACGAACACATGGATGTCGCACAGGTCGTCCTTCTTGAGGGTGACCTTGACGCCCATCTTGCCGGGCTCGGGAACGATCGTCTTGAGCTTGGCCAGCAGATTGCTTTGGCGGCCGGCGGAGAGCTTCGCGGGCTGGCCGTCCTCGGCCATGACGTCGACGGTGATGCCCTTGTCGGCGCCGGTGCGGAGGATGCTGGCATGGGCTTTTTTGATCTTGTCCTGCAGCCGCTTGCGCTGGTTCTCGAGCTTGCCGCGGTCGACGGTGTCCTCGTCGGGAAGGCTGGGATCGAGATAGCGCTCGATGCTGCCGACCATCTCCTCGATCTGCTTTTTCAGATCGGGATCGGTGATCTCCTGCTGGGCCTTGGTGAACTGGAGGCGTTTGTGCGTCTTCTCGAGCAGGACTTCGAACATCTTGCGCGCGGAAGCGCGGGCCTTGAACTGCTGGGCCGATTTGACGACCTCCTTGAAGGGCGTCAGATCGTGATCTTTCTCGATCTTTTCCCGCAGGTGCTCGTCGATGATCTTCACTTTTTCCAGGAACGCTTCATCCTGGACTCCCTTGGAACTCTGGCTGTAGGCGGTGATCATGTCGGCGATCATGTCCTTCACATCCTCGGCGGATGCCGGAACCGCGAAGGCCATGCTGAAAACGAACAGGCCGGCCAGAACGAACAGACGATGGCGCATATTCTCTCCCTCTCCCGATAGATTCTGGTTTCAGGGCCTTTCAGGCTAGCACGGGCTCTTGCGGGGGAGCAACAAGGCAAAGCGATTTCTTGTGTCCTGCGAAAATGCAAGTCACCCGTTCGTCCTGAGTCTGTCGACGGGGGCGATGGGTTCTCGTGCTTCGACAGGCTCAGCACGAACGGGAACGCAAAATGCGCGTTTGTTCATGCAGGAATCCTCACTTTGATATGACCGATGAAGATCGGTACGTGTAATTGATTTGCTGGAAGGA
>DAOSOK010000041.1:0-32876 GCA_035373905.1 Candidatus Ozemobacteraceae bacterium
GCTCTAACCCCCAACCCCACCAAATCGGGGATTGAAGCCTGCTACCTGAGTTTCGCGGAGCATTTGAGCGCCTCGAATCTCACCCCGCTGGCCTGAATGGCGAAACCCCCTTGACTTTCGGACATTTTTGTCCGATATTTATCGCATGCGAGGGAATGAATTCATCAAAAGGGTTCGGCGCCTGGCCAAGGTCCGGGGATGGGCCTGCGAATGGTATCCCGACCGCGGGAAAGGGAGTCACGGCGTCTTGACTCTCGGCAACGCCAGAACGATCGTCCGAAACCCTCAGGATGAACTGAAAAGCGGGACATTCCACGGTATGTGCAAACAACTCGGCATTCGGCCTGATGAATTGTGAAGGAGGGCACGTCATGAAATTTGCGTATCCGGTTCTTCTGACTCCCGACCCCGATGGCGGCTTCGTCGTATCGTGCCGGGATCTGCCCGAGGCCATCACGCAGGGCGAAACCGAGGCCGACGCCGTCGAGAACGCCGAGGGTGCCGTCCAGGCCGCTATCGAGTTCCGCATCGAGAAAGAGCTGGACATTCCAGCCCCGTCCAGGGCGAGAACCGGCGAAGTCATGGCCGCCGTACCGGTGCTGACCGCCCTGAAAGCGGCTCTTTTCCGTGCCACCAGCGGCAAGCGCGGCGCCAAAACGGCTCTCGCCCGCGCGCTCGGCATCGACGAAAAAGAAGTCCGCCGGATGCTCGACCCCCGTCACGCGACGAAAGCGGCAACCATCGAACACGCCCTGGCGGTCCTCGGGTTCCGCCTGGTCATCTCCCTGGAGAAAGCCGCATAACCCTTTTCACGGCAGGGAATCCCGAATCAGCCAGAGCGCCTGCATCGCCGCTTCCCTGATCTTGCTGTCAGCCATCGTGGAGAGGCGTGCGCCCTGCCCAAAAACTGGTCGCCGTCCGCCGGGTGAAGGTCGCCTGATTCGCTTCGTCGCCTTCGACTCGAAGACCGGCGAGGTCAGCCCGTCGGGGAACCGATCAGGGAACGGAGTTCAGCGAGGATCCGGTCGCGGTCCCAGCCTTGATCGGCCATCGCGGCGGCCTGCCCGAGCAGGGCGCGGAATCGCGGGCCTGGGGCGACGCCGAGCGCCACGAGGTCTTTTCCGGTGACGAGGGGCGCGGGACGGCTTTCTTCCCGGCGGATGGCCTCGATGACCGGCAACCAGGCGGCCAGGGGATCGGATTCGCCGGTCCCGCGACCCGAAACGTCGGCGGCGATGAGCCAGCGGGCGAGGTGAAAGGGCACGCCGGTCTCGCCGAGTCTTTTCAAAAAACGCCTGACTTCGCGTTCGCCCGGCGTCGTGTCCTGCATGCGCGCGTTGGGCAGATGGCACTCGACGAGGGTCGTAACCTTCCGCTCGAGCTCGGCCGAAACGGGCCACGTCTCCTGGAGCCGCCTGAACGGCGGCAGGAACACGGACGCCTCCTCGTGCTTCCAGGACCGGACGCGGCCGTCGGAATCGACCACGGTCACGGCGATCTTGCCCAGGTCGTGGACCAGCGCCGCCAGGACCAGCAGATCTCGCTCATCGGCCGGCAGGGCCTCGCGTCGGGCGATGCCGGCCGCGTGGTCGACGACGAGAAGAATGTGGTTCCACACGTCGCCTTCGGGATGCTTGTCGGCCGGCTGTGGAATTCCCACGAGCGCCGGGAGCGGCGCGGGAAGCGTTCCGGCGGCCAGCCGGCCGGCCAGCGGCTCCGACGGCCGCCCGGCCCGGCAGATTTTCTGCAGATCCTGATGCATATCCATTCCCTTTCATTATCCGTCACGCCGATCCGTTTCGCAAACGCGGCCAATGTTTCGAACCGGCGGCGAACGAGCGCCTTGTCACCCGGTGGGGAAACTCACGATTTCCGTTCGTGGCGAGGTATCGAACCACGAAAAAGCCTGTTCATGCGATTCCGGTCACCCCTCGATCCCTCAGGATGACCGGAACCAGGCACACATCGACGGGAGGCGCTTCCATGATGGGATTCGTGCTCGTCCTGCTTCTGCCCGCAGTTCTTCTCGCGCTCCTGCTCCTGCGCGTCTACCTGCGCGACAGACGGCTGAGGAAGCACCTGGGCCGCAAGGTCATCTATTCGGAAGCACGCGATGAATAGCATTCGCACGGAATGACAAGCCCCCGTCCGAACGGACGGGGGCTTGTGTTGCCTGGGTGCGGGCCTACTGCCCGTCTCGGTCTTCGGCGACGGAAGCGTGGATGGCGTCGATCGAGGTGCGGAGGTTCTCGGTCCTTTCGAGAGCGGCGATCCGGGAGCGTTCGGCGTCGCCCAGGGAGTCGGCGGCGGCCATGGCCTGTTGTTCGAGCGGGGAAAACAGTTGTTTTCCGACGTCGGCGGCCTGATTCAATACCGACTGCTCTATTTCGCCGGCCTGCTGGCAGGCGACGTGGCGGAGTTCCCGGCGCGCTTCGGCGACGCTCTGTTCGTAGGCGGCCTGGGCGCGCTGTGCGTCCCGGTATTCCTTCGCGGCCAGGAAGACCTGGATGGCGATGCCGGCGCCCCGGGTGATCTTTCCGGCCCACTTGTCGAGCGTCTTCGTCCATCGGCCCTTGATTCCCGGGATACCGTAGCTCCGCAGGGTCAGGAGGCCGTCTTTCACCGTCGACTTCGCCGCGTCTGTCTTGAGGAGCTGGGGGAGCTGGTTCATGTCAAGCGCGACGCCGGACTTCGCGGGGAGGGTCTCCGACGGCCGCCCGGCCCCTTCATCGCCGCCGATGACGACGGTGGGCGTCCTCGGCAGTTCCGATGCGTCGGCCGCGAGGGTGGCTCCGCTTCCGCTCACGGCTTCGCCCAACTCCGCGCTCAGGATGTCCACCCGGCGTTTCAGGCACGACTCGGAGCGGCCGAGATACCATTCGATCGTTTCCCGGCTGGTTCCGCCCTCGGCGAAGTCCTTCTCGAGACGGTTCTCGAGTTCGCCCCGGAGCGCCTTCAGATCGGCCTCGAGAAGGCGATCCAGTTCCGCCCGCGCGCGGCGGATCGCCTTCAGGTTTTCCTCGAGCCGCCGGGCCTCGGCCGAGGCGTCCTTCTCCCGCAGAGCGGCCGACAGCGACGCGGCGGCGTCCCGCAACAGGTTCAGGCCGGGGACCAGGACGCGCATGCCGCCGGAACGGGCCAGCGCCGCCGGAAGCTCGGTCAGCAGGTCGGCGATGCCGCTGGCTTCGTACAGCGCCTCCTTCCCCGGCTCACAGCCGCGGAGAGCGCTCTTCGCATTGACGAGCAGGACGGGCACGGACGGCACGCCGGGATTCCCGAGTTCGTCGCGAATGCGCGAGCGGAGGGTGTTGACGGCGGTTTCGTCGACCTGGAGGCCCGTCTTGTTGTTCAGAACGACGATGATCTCCTTGTCATCGACCTGGAGCCGCTTGAGTTCCCTGAGGGTCAGCTCCTCCTCGGTGCCGCCGGCGGTGCTGACGACGAGAACGATCACGTGGCACCGCCGCAGGTGCTCGCGCGTCAACTCCTCATGCTCAATCGGCGCATCAATGCCGGGGGTGTCGTACAGCGTCCAGTCGGCGAACTTGTATTCATCGAGCGCCGCGGTGCACGGCACGTCGCTGACGGGCGCCTGCTCCTTTTTCAGGAGAGCGTTCAGCAGGGTGCTCTTTCCGGCGTTGTAGCACCCGAACAGCATGGCGGCCGGGCGGAACTCGGCCAGCGCCGACTGCGCGGCTCGTATACGGCCGGTCACGAGGCCGGCAACGCCGGCTTCCTCGGCGATCTTCAGCAGGCGTTCCGCCGTCAGGTCCAGTTCGCGGCGGATGCCGCAGGGCGAGTCGTCGGATCTTCGTTCATCGCGGTTCGTCGCGTTCGTCATGAATATATCTCCTTTTATACATCGAATCGGCGCTTTTGAAGGTCGCCGGCGAGTCGTTCGATCGAGACGACGAGTTCGGTCGAAGCGGAACGCAGGGGCTCGAGCGCGGTCTCGTCGACGCGGGTCAGCGCCGCGCTCACAACCGTGGGCAGGCCGGCCGAGAGGCTCTCATACAGGGCGGCCTTCACCTCCTCGACGTTCGTTCCGACGTCGACGCTGACGCGCTTGGAACCCGCCATCCTTGCACCGGCGGCACTGCCGAGGCCGCCGCCGATCATGCTTCCGACGGCGGTGCCGATCGGCCCGAAAAAACTGCCGATCGCGCCGCCTGCAATACCGCCTAATATACTTCCGGCGGCCTTGCCCGTGTAGGACTGGGACACGGAGATCGTTTCGTATTTCCGCTCGATGCCCGGCACGTTCAGCGCGAGGCCGGAGGTGCCCAGCGCTTCGGTCACGGCGACGTCCATCCCTTCCAGGACGCGCGTCACCTCGGCCGAGAAGACGGCCTCGAGATGCCTGCCGATCTCGGCTTCGACGCTCTTCGCCAGTTCCTTCGACCCGTGCTCGGGCCGGTCAGGCTCGTCCGCGGCCTTGCGCATCAGCGCTTCGATGGCCGGAAGCGTGCGCGTGATCGTTCTCCGGGTGATCTGATCGCCGAGCGACAGAAGCTTCGCCTCTGCGCGTTCGATCGCGGAGCGCGCCGCCATGAAGCTGTTGCGGATGCTGTCGAGCGAGGCGTACCCGGCGCCGCCGGTCTCGGTCGGCCTGCCGTGCAAGATTTCATCGATCAGACCGTTGAACCGATGCTTCGGCCCGGCCATCTTGAGTTCGAGAGCGTCGCGCGTGAGGGTTTTCGAGATGCTGTGAAACAGGTCGGGCATGCCCGAAGCGTCGAAAGCGGCGGCGTCGCCCGATGCCAGCGCGTCCTTGGCCAGGCGGGTCGAGACGAACGCATACGAGCGGTCGCGCAGGAGCTTCTCCAGGCCGGCCTTTGCGATCTGCGCCTCCACCCATCGCTTCTGCTCTTCGCGAGCTGAGGCCGGTTTCGTCACGGTGCGGGATATGATGGTTCCGTTCTCGTCGAGATCCTCTTCGAATGCGTCGAAGCGGGAAACGACGACGAGAAGCGGTTTGTGCATGGGAAGAAGCCGGCGCAGTTCGGCGATCTCACTGGCGCGCGCCGGCGAGTCGGACGAGGTGAGAAACACGACGAGTTCGGCGTTCGCGACGTATTCCTTGGCGAGCTCGCCGTTTTCGGGGGTCAGGGAATGAAGGCCGGGCGTGTCGATCCAGGAAAGGCCGCCGAGGGTGAACTCCTGGATGCGGTTGGTGCATTCGACGACGTCCGTCGCGAACCCCGTGCGCGGGTCGAGCTCTTCCGGCTCCTGGAGAATGCCGCCGACCGCGGCGTGGACCCGGAATCGCGGAACGGGGCCGGACGTGAAACCGCCGGAACCGTTTGCCCGGTCGACGCCGGCAATGAAGTTTCCCAGACTGCTCTTTCCGCTTTTGACTTTGCCGTAGACCGTGACGATTACCGACCGCTCGAAACGGTTGATGAACTCACGGCCGGAGATGTCGCGCCGAACCGCCGAGGTCCAGGCGACGAGCCCGGCGCTCAGATGATTGAAAGCGGCGGCGAGCAGGGCG
Organism: Candidatus Ozemobacteraceae bacterium; assembly: GCA_035373905.1. Taxonomy (NCBI): domain Bacteria; phylum Candidatus Rifleibacteriota; class Candidatus Ozemibacteria; family Candidatus Ozemibacteraceae; species Candidatus Ozemibacteraceae bacterium. Next base: position 5,495 of record DAOSOK010000041.1, read on the forward strand.
GCGAGCTCGCCCTTCGGGACGGGAGCGGACGTCGAGATTCGCGCCCCGAAGGCGTCGATCAGGCCGAGGAGCCCCTCTTCCCTGTCTTCGAGGTCGGTTCGAAACCCGTCAAGCTGGTCTCCGACGCGTTCGAGCGACCGGTTGAAAGCGTCGATGCGTTCGGTGATACGTTCCAAACGGCGAGTCCTGTTCCTGGTTGGCCACGGTCGTCCGGGCGTCTCCCGTCGCGAACCGATCGCGAGTTTCGAGAAGCGCGTTGAAGAGGGAGCTTTTCCCGGCTTTCAGCAACCCCGCGTTCACGATGGTGAACCCGCCCCGATGTCGGGAAGCGGACGAGATCGTTTCAAGCGTATCGTTCAGGTTCTCATATATTGCCGGCGTGAGCAGGGGCGAGAGAAGCCGAAAAACGGGCTCCGACGCGCCGTCCCGGATCAGTTGTTTCAGCACCGCACAACAATCGGTGCGCGAAGCATTCATGGCGTCCGTTGCGTCGTCACCGGGTCGCGCCTTCATATTCATCTCCCTTTCTTTTATATGTTTATTTATAACATGTTATTATTTTATTTCAAAACATCACGAGGCCGGTCCTGCGTCACCGGCCCTGCTCGGTCCTGCCTCCCAACCGCTGTTCATCGAGGTTGCCAGCCCCCGCCTCGTCATCATCGTTCGGAAGGACCTCCCGGCCCGAGACCCAGTCGTTGAAGTCTTTCGACACGCCTTCGATGACGTTGAATCCCGGGGTATTGCCGACGATCTGCTCGATCTCGGGACCCAGATACCGCTCGACGGCATCGGCGACGGGCGAGGTAATCCGCTTGGCGAGCTTGAAGGGCAGTCGGACGATATCGATGACGGTTTTCGGGTCTGACATACGGTTTTCCTCCCTTACGCGTTCCGTCGGGCGTTTCAGCCCTGGGGGCGGCCGTCACCCTGGGCGGCGTTCCATACGATCTTCGCGGCCTTGAGGGCGGCGGCGCCGAGAGCGAGACCAAGGGCGATATTCAGAGCGGCTTTGAACGTTTCCATACGGACCTCCTTTTCCTGGAATGGTTCTTGTAGCGGTGCGATCGGTTGCGGTCACCGTATGAAAGCCGCCGCCGTGGTCCGGGTTCAAAAAAGACGTTTCGCGGCGAGGCGACTCTCAGATCAAGGCCTGGGGCCGTCTTTCCGCCAGAAGGCGGTTCGGCGGCCGTCGTCGGCGATGTAGCCGATGTCGATCATGTCGCGGAGCAGTTGATCGTGGTGGAAACGGAGATCCTGCTTGCGATTGCTTTCCAGCGTCGCTCTGACCGCCTCGATCTTTTCGACGATCTCGTCGCGCGAGTATCTGACCCCGGGCGTGAGGGAGCACGCAATGCGATAGAGAACGAGCAGTTTGGGCTTTCTATAATTTGTATTATTTATAAAGGGGACCCCGCCCGTCGACGGCGGCCACGCCGGGGCCTTTTTGCTTTTCACCGTCTTCTCGATATCGACGCCCGTCCAGTTCAGCACCTGCTGGAGGATCTCTTCTTGCTGGTCGCGCGACGGTCTCTCGCCGAGGCGTTTCTGAAATTCCCGGATTCTTTCGCGGTCGGGATGGGCGCAGAAGTTGTTGAGGAGCCGCATCAGCTTCTTCCGGTGCCCGTTGATCTCCTCTTCGCTGACCTTGCGTGCCAGAACGTTCTTCATGAAAACGCACGCTCTGGCGAGTTCGTTTCGGGCCTCGGTCTCGCTGATAAGCCTGCCTTTGAGGAACATGAAACCCGGACACGCCTGCTGGACGATTTCATGCCGGTTCTTCCACAGGGCGCGGTTCCGGCGAACATCCAGGGAGGTAAGCTTCCTGTCGAGTTTTTTCAGGGAACGCGGATCGACGGGACAGCTTCCCCCGCAGCCGACGGGCTGGACCCAGATCCGCCCGTCCCACCCGATGCTCGTTTTCCCGTCCGACACCGTGCAGATCATTTCGGGAACGATGATCTCAATTTTGACGCCCCGATCGTGAAAGGCGATCGTCGTCATTTCCAGAAAATCCTCCTCTCCGATCATGAGAGCCGGATCGCTGAGGTGAACGGCCGGCGCCGCCGGAAAATGCGGGATCGTCGTCTCCCCCAGGGATCTTAGAGACGTCCAGCAGGGGAGATCCTCGGCGGGATTTCGGAGAAGGCAGGTCAGTTTGCCGTCGAGAAGCATGAAGTCGAAATACACCTCTCCCATCATCAGCCGCGGCCGCATATCGCCGCCGATGAAGGATTCCCTGCGGCCGTAGGCATGCTCCCGGAAATGCTGATATAATTGTATGAATATACTTGCCGCGTCGAGATCATGGCGGGCCGGCCAGGTCTCGCCGTAGTTATTCACCGTGATCTGGAAATACGCAGGATCCATCCGTTTTTCCGGGAGCGGCGGCATGAACACGACAAGTCCGTGCTCGAAGGAGTCCGGTCCTTTCTGTTTGAGATAGGCGCAGGGAATGATCGTTCCGGCATAGTGGTGCGTCATCCAGGCAAGAGCCACTGCAATCAGGACCCGACGTATTTCCGTCGCCCTCCCGGCCTCTTCCGCGTTCGTATCGACGCACTGGAATTTGACTCCCCAGACCTCGCTCGAATCTTGCTGGAAAATCATCGCGCAGTGGCCTTTCCCGTTCTCCTCCACGGGAATCAGCCCCATCGGCCATTGTCGCCGGAAGGAGTCCAGCATGTGAGCCTCGGCTGGCTGAAGCACGAGAGGCCCTTCCTCGGTCTGGATGGTGATCGGCTGATTTTTCATCGAAATCCTCCTGTTCGCGTGCGCGAGTCATTCTTCAGGCTTGTCAGCCTCGTAATTTCCGTTCGTGGGGAGGTATCGAACCACGAATGTTCGCCCTTCGACACCTCAGGGCGAACGGTTGAGTTTCACTCTACAGGACTCACTATCCGGTCTCCACCGTCAGATCCACCGGTATATATATTTTCTTATAGTATCGCTGAACGTCCCGGTTCAGGAAACATATTCTTTATGAAATAGAAAAAAGGAGGGCGGCTGTTCCTCCGGAGCGAAACAGCCGCAGGTGAACGACGGATCACTGTTGACAACGTCAGGTTCCCCACCTATTGTGACAGGCAACCTGCAATCCGCAACCTTGTGATGTTCCGGCCCCCACTTGCATCGCCGAGCCCAATGGGCGCGGTTCATGCCGTGATTCGCCGCAGATCGTTTCAGACCCGTCCTCCGGACTGCCGTGCCGCTTCTCTGTCCGCCTGGCGGAGAGCCGGTCATCGCGGCCGTGACCGACCCTCCGGGAGCTCGAGGAACGTCAGACAATCGCCAGCCGCTTCGCCAGGTCTTCGGGAATCTCGAGACTCACACGCTCGATGTTGGCGTCGGCAAGCATGTCGTGGATCTTGAAGTTGCGAAGCTCGAGCTTCTCGCACAACGTCTTGAATTCCTGGATTTCATCGGGAGTCAGCATCGCAACGTCGACGCCGGCTTTCACAGATGAACGCTCGAGGTATAGCATATTGATGTCATCGTTCGATCCCCAGGATTCCAGGGCCGCCTCGAGCGTCTTCTCGCTCTTGGACGCGTCCAGGAACACGGCTTCGATGCGATCGATGGGAACGCGGCCGGCGTGCTGGTGCTTCAGGATTTCCCGGATGATCCTGATATGTTGCCGGTTCGCCTCGATCTCGGCGAGCAGTTCGTGGATCCCCGAGGCCGTGTTGTGCTTCGCGATGGCATTGCGGATCAGGCACCGGACCGACAGCAGTCGGCCGATCTTGTTCTTCGCCTCGAGTCCTTTCGCCCGGAGCCGCTCGAACTCGGTGATCTGGGCGGGGCCCAGATACGCTTGCGCCGTCGTGGATTTGAAGGCGTGCTTCATGGCCTGCTCGCACTCGTCGATCAGCCCCTTGAGCCGCTCGGACACCTTGTGCCACCGGCTCACGGTCAGGGACACGCTGACGTTCACGTTTTCCATACGGACCTCCTCGTAACCAGGTCTGCGCCTCAGCGCCGCATCGACAAAAGCAGACGGGAAGAACGTATATCGACCTTTCGCTCAGAATGAACGTCTGGATTTCATTCCGCGGAACTCAACAGGGATGAAGGATGTATTCTCTTTTGACGCCGGGGCGCGGTGCCGGTCGCACCTGCCTTTCTGCCACCCGCCTCCCGGCGGGCGTCCGGTCCGTGGCCCCCCGCCCCGGCGTCTGACCGGTTCGGAAGCCCTCTCGGGCCTCCGGGGGACCAGGACCGATCTCGTTGTCAAAGAACTGACCGCTCTTCACGCCGAAAACGGAAAAAGCGAACGAGGCTCTTCCGCGCGGATCAACCGGACGCACGTATTGCGTCGCGATTGTTTCCTGCTGGAAGAGCCTCGTTCGATCTTTGATTTCAATATATCCGAAAACCGGCCCGCCGTCAAGGGATAATTTTGCGCTCACCCTTTTCCCAAGCCGTTCTCCACGGGGCATAACAATATATAGTATCATTCATCGAACGCCGCCGACCGATGATTTTCGGTGGTCTCACTGGCATGTATACGATAGAATAGTATTCATCCTTATCGATCGGATGAATAGAGTTCAGCGTTTTTGGAGGCATCTCATGCTCATGGCCATCGTTGGCGACATTCTCGGATCCAGCATCGAGTTCGAGCATGACAAGCCCTCTCTCGCGGAGTTGAGCATTCCCGCCCTGGCCGATGTCGGGAGAGTGACGGATGACACCGTCATGACCCTGGCGACCTGGAAATGGTGGACGGATTTTCGCTCCGGCAGGGCAAAGGTCGAAGAGTATGTCGAGTATCTTCGCAGCTATTTTCACCTGACTCCCGGCATCGGCTATGGCCCCAAGTTCTTTCGGTTCATGCGCGACGGCATCATTCCGGATCCGCCCAGTTGCGGCAACGGCGCCGCCATGCGCATCTCCGCCCTCGGCGTCGATCTGGGCATGCCGCTGGACGAGATGATGGACCTGGTCGAACGATTGACCCTGCAGACCCACGGGCACCCGGAAGCCGTCAAAGGCGCTCAGGCAGTCGTTTATTCGGCCAGAAGGCTCTCCGAGACACGCCGGGAGCATGACGACCCGGACCTGAGACGGCGGTTGAAAGCGGAGATCGAAGCGATGTTCGGGTACAATCTCGACCTGGACTATGACGATCTCATCGAGGACGAGTTCGACGCCACCTGCCAGGGATCGGTTCCGCAGGCCATCTGGTGCGTGCTGTCGTCATCGAATCTCGACGACGTGTTCCGGAAAGCCCTCACGATCGGCGGAGACTCCGACACCATCGCCTGCATGGCCGGCGGCATGGCGCAGGCCTGCTTTGGAACAGACATGCACGGCATATCACCCCGGCACCTGGCGACATCCAAACTGGCAGAACTCCGGGCTCCAGAAATTGAAAGCGCCTTCTCTCACAGTTTATCGCGCTGCGACATCTAGAACCTTCTACACAATTTCATTCCCCCCTTGCACCAGTCGCTCTATTTCGACCCTCCTCAGAGGTTTCCCGTACACGCTCCGTCTGCCGATCTGCCGGGCGGGTCGGAACGGCGCGCTCATCGGGGAGGTTCTTCGTTTCCCGGACCAGTTCGACGACGCCCCTGAATCGTTTCGGGAGATACCAGGGCAGGCAGAGCATGAAGACCAGGTACAGGAGATTCCGCGCGCCGATCGTATCCACGAAAGTTGAGAAGGTGGTATTGTCGACTTCTTCGCCCGCGAAGATCGGCTCGGGATTCTTGAGAAAGCTTCCGAGCGGGATGACGCCGCCGTAGAGGGGTTTCCCAGAAGTACAGAAACCCCGGATCCCATGACGGTTTCCGGGGTTTCTGCGAGAGCGGGAAACGGGTCTCGAACCCGCGACATTCAGCTTGGGAAGCTGACGCTCTACCAACTGAGCTATTCCCGCAATGAGGGAATTGTATCACACACCGAAGATGAGATGCAAGAGGCCGAGGGGCGTCGGAAATGTGGATGAGCGGGCGGTTGAAGACGAGCGAATACTCAGTTTCCGGAGATGAATGAGGCGGGGTTGTCCACCCAGAGTTCGACGTGCGCATCGCTGGAGCGCGGATAACGGGTGATTCGAGCGGTCCAGGTGTCGCTGGAGGTTCGTAAACGCCGGTAGAGAGATTCGTCCAGGGGCTTGAAGGTGCAGCTTCTGTCCGAGATCCGGCGCAGGTTCAGATACGTCAGCGGATACATGTCGCCGGAACGGAGGTCCCAGAAAAGAATCGTGAAAGAGCCGTCGATCCGGCCGGGACGGCATACGCCGGCCGCAAGTTCGGCCGGAACAGGCACAGCAGTTCCTGGAACCCGTGGATGCTCGTCCGTCCCTTCCAGGCTCGACTGGGCGCGCTCATCCCAAAAAAGGCGACGATACTTCACCCACACGGGGTTCGGATCGTAGTTCAGGCCCTCCCGCGCGAGCGCCGGTTCCCAGGAGCGGGTCGCCGATTCGGTGATCACCGCATCGGGCGGCGCTAGGGCTTTCCATCCTTCGACAACCTCTTCCCGCGCCTCTTCGTAAAACCTCGTCATCTTCCAGTTGCCGCCGGCAACCTTGACGCGCGTCTTGATGACTGTCGGCTGGTTGAAGGGATCGAGGAGAAACTCGGCGTAATCTTCCAGAAACGTCTGCCAGTGCGACGGATACAGCACGACCTCGGGGTCATACGCGACGAATCCAATATTGAATACTATAAATAACGACGCCAGAACCGTGCGCCAAGGGGCGATCGCCCACTGGACGCGCGGATGCCACCAGGACAGCCCCTGCAGGTGCCCGGGCAACTCCACCTGTGCTGCCGGCCGCCGGGGGAAATCGGAGGTGGTTTTCCCCGACGCGCCGCATCGCCTGCAACTGTAGCCGGTGATATCGTAATCACGCTCGCGCGGGGCGCCGAAGGTTCCGGGCTGTTTGTTCCTGGCCTGCCTGTGAGCGTCAAGGGTGAACCAGCCCCCGCAGGTCGGGCATCGGTTGGCCCAGACAACCGCCACGGCGAACGCCACGACCAGCGGGATGCCGATCCTGGGGTCGTCGATCAGGTTCATGTCACGGGGTCGCCGGAGCCAGCTCCTTGATGTTGCCGAGGCCGCTGATGCCGGCGGCCCACTTCGTACCGAGGCGCATCTTCTCGAACGTCGCGGCGTCGATCTTCTTCGAGCCGATCATGGTGATGTCGTAGGTTTTGCCGTCCTTCGACGACTTGAGGGTGACCTTGTATGACTCGGTCTTCGTGCCCTCGCGGCGCGCTCCCAGGATGTTCCCGACGGGCTGGGTCACGCCGGTCGCCGGCCACGCGGGCAGCTCCGTCGTGCCTTTGGCGGCCTTCGTGTCGATCTTCACCCACTCGTCTGTCTCGTAGGCCAACCAGGTGCCGTAGACCGGCTCCTTGCGATACATCGGCTTCATCACGCGGCGGCGCTTCTGAACGTCCTTGTAGACGGGCTCGTCGGACCAGATCTCCTTGAAGCGTCCGTTGCCGAGATCCTGCACGCCGGTTTTCACCCTGCGCGTGCCGACCTGCTGCTGTTCCGTGTAGGTTTCCTCGACCTCCTGGTGGCCGATCAGAACGTCGCGATACGAGCGGATCTTCTCTTCACGGTTCAGGATGCGGCCGCCGGAAGGCATCCGGTCCGACCAGTCCTCGTGTCTGACGGCTTTCAGCTCCTCGACCTCGATCGTGCGTTCCCATGCCAGTCCGGTCACTTCGACGACCTGGTTCCAGGTCATGCACTCCATGCCCATCAGGGCCGCGATCAGCAGCAGGATGCCCCCGCAGCCGATCTTGAAGAACCAGGCCACGGCCGGGGAAACAGGCCGCGCGGTCGAGAGGCCCTCCGCGGGAATGACCGGCTCCGGCATGTGCGGCGTTCCGGCAGGCCGGGCCGACGAGGCCGGAGTCGCGCCGAGATTCCTCACCTCGCGCTGCTTTCCCTCGGAACGGGGGGCCGAACAGCCTTTGCAGGAAGTCGCGTCGAAAGGATTGCTGTCGCCGCAGAAGGGGCAGACCCAGTCGGCGCCGCCGAGCGCGCGAGCCTTTTCCGCCTCGTCGGTCACCTGCTGCCCGGTCTCCTCGTAGATGAACTGGACGTTGCCCCGGATCGCCCCGCAGGCGGTGCACTTCTCGTGGGCGCCGCGGTTCTTCGTGCGGCAGTTCGGACACATCCAGCTCCCCTCGCGGATGATCTCTTCAGTCATGCGCGGAACTTCCTCCCGACCTCAATTTATATATCTAGTTTTATATATTATTTCGCTTCGATTCCGTCCGACGCGGCGGGGGTCATCGGCTCCGGGGCGGCGATGAAGCCGGACTCGGTGGTGACGCCCTTCGCGGGGGCGGACAGGGAGAACAAGGGATTCATCATGCGCAGTTCCCGGGCCAGTTTCTCGTCGAGACCGGCCGTTTTGAGATACTCCTGCGCCGCTTCGGCCGGGCGATCGGTCTTCAGATAGACGATCGCGAGCCGGTAATGCGCTTCGGCCTCGTCCGGCTCGGCCGCGAGCGCCTGTTTCAACAGGGGCTCCGCCTCGGCATACCGGGTTTCCCCGCACAGCGTCGCCGCCTTTTCGATCAGGGCGCCGACATTCGCCCCTTCATCGGCCACCGTCAGGGGAACCGACGCGAGGTAAAACAGCAGACCGATCAATACTCCACGAACAAGGGCCAGCTTCATATACTCCGCTCTCTCCTTCACTACTCCATTCGGACGCCGGCCCGGCACGAAAACCGGACTGACCGCATCGTCGCAGGTCAGCCGATTCACCCCCGGTCGGCGTGATACAATTCGAATATACCACGAGTTCGCAAAAACTTCAGAACGAGGTACAAAATGATGAAACGCGCCTGCATCGGGATCCTCATCGCCGGCCTGGTTTCCGCTTCCGCCCTGTTCGCCGCCCCGATTCACACGGCCGCGAAAAAAGGCGACCTGGCCAAAGTCCAGGGCCTGGTCAAGGCGAAACCCGAACTGGTGAGCCTGAAGAACCCCGACGGGGAAACGCCGCTCCATTGCGCCTGCGCCGCCGGCCAGAAAGCGGTCGTCGAGTTTCTGCTGGCGAACGGCGCCGACGTCAAGGCATCCGACGGGGAAGGCATGACGCCGCTGCACCATGCCGCGACCGCGACCGAGCCGGCCGTCATTTCCCTGCTTCTCGCGAAAGGCGCAGAGGTCGACGCCCGGGACAACGAGGGGGTCACGCCCCTTCTCGTCGCCGTCGCGGGGGGCGAATTGAAGCCCGTGCAGCTGCTTCTCGATGCGAACGCCGACGCGAAAGCCGTCGACAAGGCCGGCCTGGCCGCCCTGCATTACGCCGCGGGCGACGGCGAGTCGGAAGCCCCCGAGCGCATCGAGATTTACAAACTGCTCGTCGCGAAGGGCGCGAGCATCGGTGCGACGGATGCCGAGGGCGTGACGCCCCTGCACCTGGCCGCGGCCGCAGGTGAGAAGGAAGCCGTCGAGTTCCTGCTCGGTCACGGCGCCGACCCGGCCGCCAGGGATAAAGAAGGGAAAACCCCGCTCGATTATGCCGTCGAATCCGAAGAGCCCGAGATCGCCGCGTTGTTGAAAAAAACCATCCGCTTTGACGCCCTTCATGTGAACTGACAACGATCATGTCGCAAGCACCAGCCGTTATCCCACATATAGAGCGAAGGATATATACCGTCCGCGGCATGCAAATCATGCTGGATGCGGATCTGGCAGAACTTTACGGCGTTGAAACAAAAGTATTCCTGCAGGCAGTCAAACGGAATCAGGATCGATTTCCCGATGATTTCATGTTTCAGTTTTCCGCAGAGGAGTTTTCTGCTTTGAGGTCACACATTGTGACCTCAAAGAGAGGCGGGCGACGGTATCGGCCGTATGCTTTCACAGAGCAGGGTGTTGCGATGTTATCGAGCGTCCTTCGCAGCGAACGTGCAGTCCGGGTGAATATCGAGATCATGCGTACATTCGTGCAGATGCGACGTTTTCTTGGAACACACGATGAACTGGCGCGGAATATCGGCGAACTGCAAAAGAAAATCAAAACTCATGACCGGGAAATCGCACTGATCTTCTCAACGATCAATTCCATGCTTCACCCTGTAACGAAGAAAAAGCGGCCAATCGGCTTCCAAAGCGGAACGTAAAAGATGATCGTCCCTCGAGGTCACAAAACGGAATCTCGAGATTGAAGTTCTGGTCTGGACTATTGCCTATCTCGAGTCGGCGGGGAGAGTGGCGGGGAGGGAAGCGGGTTTTTCGATGGGCGGGGCGGCGGGTTCGGGGGCCCAGGGCTCGCGGAAGACCTGGATGCGGCAGTTCTGCGTATCGAGGACGAACAGGTAGCCGTACGGGCCGAACCGCGCTTCGCGAGGCAGGGAGAACTTGCCGGGCTGGACGCCGAAGCCACCCAGGATCTGGTCGATGTCGCCGTTTTTCCCGATCACCAGGACGCGGTTGTTGCCCGTGTCGGCGATCGCGAGGCGGCCCGCGCCGTCGCCGTGGACGCCCTGCGGGTAGCGCATCGTCGCGAAGGGCCATTTCTGGAGAACGCGCTTCGTGCGCAGGTCGGCATCAAGCTCGAGAATGCGATGATTTCCCGAATCCGTGACGTATGCGCCCCCGTCGGGAACCGCCCAGACCCGCACCAGGTCCTTGAACTGACGGTCGAGTCGGCCTGACATGTGGTGCATGTGGCCTGCCCGTTTCACGGGCTTGAGGTCGGGCCCGAACATCTGGAGCCGGTTTCCCTGGGTGCTCTGGCGCTGGAACGCGTCGAGGCCGAGACCTCGCAGATACCCCGAGCGGGGCTCGCAGACCAGCAGATTTCCCTGTGTGTCCATGTCGATCCCGAGCGGATGATGGAAATACCCGTCTTTCCAGCCTTCCTGACCGAGAATCCACTGGACCTCGCCGTCCAGCTTCACGGCCTTGACGCGGTGGTTGTCGGTGTCGGCGATGACCAGCGTCTCGTCGTCCTTCCAGGTGATGCCCTGCGGCCGGTTGAACCGGTCCATCGGCACGTTCGTCGCCGGCCTGACACGGCCCTGGCCGCCCATGTAGGCTCGGCCGGGCAGTTCTCGCGGCGAGCGCACGCCGTCGGCGTTGTCGGTTTCCCGCCACCGGTCGTGCGCGTCATTCGGGGCCAGGCTGCCCTCCCAGGGCCAGATATCTCCTATAGTCAACTCTATTTGAAGCGGCTTCGCCGGCGGCACGGACGCCGACTCCGCCGTTTCGGGCAACGGAACGCGGATCTTCAGGACGACGACGCGGTTGTTGTCGGTATCGCAGACGGCGAGCCGCTTCCCGTCGGGGGAAACGGCCATCGCCATCGGGTGCATCAGCTGGCCGTCGGCATGGCCCGCAGTTCCCCATGTGCCGTACAGCCTGAACCGCGGCATCTCCTCCGCATCGCCTGCGAAAGCGGCGCCGACGAACAGCAGGAGCGCAAGGAGCATCCCCGCAGGGATCCGGTGTATCAGATCTCTGCGGGGATGAGTGTCGTTCATCACCTGCACGTGATCGTCGGAATCTCGATCGTCTGGATGACGGCCGGATTCGCCTGGTGGCGGACCATCACGAAGCCGTGACTCTTCCCGGGCAGGGCACCTTCGACGACGAGCTTCATCGTGCGCAGGCCGCGGAACGGCACGGTCACGAACTGGATCCGCTCGCCGCCGGCGGATTTCTGGCCGTACAGGAGCTGGCCGCGGTAATCTGCGAGGATGTCCTCGGTCTGGCGCAGCGAGACCACCGACGGGAGCGCGATGACCGCGTAGTAGTCGACCGGGTCGAGGGTCTTGTCGAGCTCGACCAGGATCGTGCGCTCTTCGCCGACGCCGATCGAAGCGGCGTCGAGACCGACCTTGAAGAAGCCGGCCTTCGTCAGATACTCGCTCATCAGCATCGGGCGCTTGTTTTCGATCATCGCGATCGAGTGTTTCGGTGTCGTGAAGCCGGCTTCACCGGATTCTGTCGTGAACTGAACCGGCTTTTCGCCGAGCTTCAGTGTTTCGGCAGGCTTGCCCGCCGCTTCGATCACGACGTTGCCGGCGGGTTTGCCGGCTTTGTCCTTCGCCATGGTGACGAGCAGGTCGAGGAACTTCACGACCGTCTGCGGGGCGCCGTATACGCCGCCCAGCATCGCGGGGCCCTGGATCAGGCCGGGCTCGCCGGTCAGGATCATGCCGCGCGCGATCGTGCGGAACACCTGGTCGAACGCCGCATCCTTCTGCAGATACAGGGCTTTCGCGTTCAGCAGCAGGTAGTAGAGCGAGCCCGTGCGTTCGAAAGCGCGCAGGAAGCGGTAGGTGTCGTAGTTTTTGATGAACCGTTCGTCGAACTCCCTGAGGCCGCGGGTGTTCTGGATTTCAAGGGCGGGCATCATCTCCTTTACAAACCAGCTCACGACCGCCGAATCCGTGACGGCGCGGTAGACGACCTTGCCGTCGACCACGACCGGGACCAGGTCGCCGCCGGCCGTTCCGGGCGTGAACAGGCCGACTTCTTCGGTCGAGACCTTCCGGCGGCCGAGTTCGGCCGTCAGATCTTCGGAAAGCCTGCCGGCGGTGCGGATGACGCCGGCGAACTCGGCCTTCAGCGCGGCGTTTCCGGACAGGGTGTTGCTCGTTTGGAGCAGGTTCTTCAGCACCCAGACGGACCAGACCGGATTGGCATCGAGGCCGGGATACGGCCGCATCAGTTTCGCCTGCCTGTCGAAGAACGTCTCGTCGAGATCCCTGACGGCTTTTTCCATATCGGCCTTTATTGTTGCGCGCAGGCCGTCGTCGTTCAGCAGTCCCTCGGCGAAGCTCCGCAGCAGCATGGCGTCGATGGCCGCCATGGCGCTCAGCGCCTCGCTGTGGCCGAACCAGGATTTCATCGTGGTCACGACATTCGCGGTCATCCCGCGCAGGAGCTGGCCGGGGTTGGCGAACACGCTCACCGTGCGGTTGCGCGGCACGCTGATCTTCGATCCGTCGGAGACGATCAGTTCGGTAAACGTCACCGGGAACTCGCCGGAGTCGCGGACGGCGACCGAGCGGCGGTCGACGACGGTTCCGTCGGCCTTCGTCAGTTCGGCGAGCAGCTCGCCGCTTCCGCCGCCGACCACGGGGACCAGGAACTCCTTGCCGCCGGCCGGCACGTCGAGCGTGACCGGTTTTGCAAGACCGGCGCCGGAGATCTTCAGCTTGCCGGCCCCGCCTTCGCAGACGGCGAAGACGCGCAGGCTGACCTCGGCGTTCTTCAGGAGCATCGACGGGGCGCTCACCTCGACGTTTCCGCCGCGGCGGCCGACATCAACGTCGCCGATCGACTCGAGGTAATCGAAGCCGGACATCGCGACGAAACGCACCTTGCACCGGCCGCTCTGGGGCGGCATCGTGACGCTGACCTTCGCCCGCCCGGCGGCATCCGTCTTCACGAGCCGGCAGAAGACGACTTTCTTTTCGCCTTCGCGTACCGCTTCGGGGTTTTCCGCTTCCGCGCCCGGTTCATCCGAAGACTGGGCGCCCGCCCCGCTCAGAGCCATCGGGGCGGGAGCGCCGGCCATCTCCATGTCCGCCATTTCCTCCTTCGCGGAGAAAACGGCGTTCATGGACGGAGCCGGAGGAGCGGCCAAACTTTTCATCTTCATCATGCCGCGCCTGACGCGGATACCGGTCTGGTCTTCCCAGCGGGAGAGGCCGGCCGAGGCGTTCCGGAACGAGTCGCCGGTGGCCGAGATCAGCGGGTCTTTCGGACTGCGGTCCGCGACGCGGTTGTCGAACACTTCGAGAACGCCCCACACCGAGCGGGGCTTTCCGCTCGCTCGGTCGAACGTTTCAATATTGATATCTACATTTTTCTCGGGACCGGCCTGTTTCGGCGCATCGAGCTTCACGCGCAGGGAGCTCGGGGTGAAGATCATCGCCCACGCCTGGCGCAGGGTCTTTTCTTTCTTCTTCTCCTCGTTCTCCTTCATTTCCCAGCCGCCGACGGCGACGAACGAGTAGGGGCCCGAAACCGAGAACGTCACGTTTTCGCCGCGTTTGAGGGCGCCCGCCATCGAGAGCTGTTCGGCGGCGAAACTGCCGTCGGCCTTGGGAACGAGCCGCCAGGCTTTCACGCCTTCCAGGTCGGTCATCGCGGTGATCTTTGCGACACCGTCGTCGCCGGTCATGGCCGAGCCGAGCTCGAAGGCGGCGGTTTTATCGCCTTCCTCCTTGAGGAGATAGATGTCGCGGCCGGGAATCGCGACGGTGTTCTCATAGGGAGCCACCGTGGCTTTGAACTGGTTCGTGAACCCGGACGAGATCTGGCTGACCTGGCGCTCGACATGGCCCGAGCGGCCGAACAGGTTACGCACGTTGCCCTTGTCGGTCACGATTTCCAGCTCGAAGGGGCCGGAATGGCCGCCGACATCGAGAACCGCGGCCAGTTCGCCTTTTTTCATCTTGTATTCGATGGAAGGGCCGGCCTCGCAGCCGTTGCAGCCGGGAAGCATGCAGCGGGTCTTGAGGGTGACGTGACCGTCGAACGGCTTGTTGAAGACGCGCAGTTCGTTCTTCACGTTGAGGCCGTTTCCCCAGCGGGCGCCGACGCCGTCGGCATTCCCGAGGAACCAGCCGGCTTTCGCCTCCTCCAGCGCCTGGGCGTTCGTCAGCTGCTGGAATTCGTAAGCGAACGAGACGGCGCCGAGCGAGCCCTCGACGACCGCGAACGTCGCGTCGCCCTTGAAGCTTCCGTCGGCGGACTGGATTTCGACCCGGTATTCGCCGACCTCGAGCGGCCTCTTTGCGCCGCTCATGATCGTCTCGACCAGCAGGCCGCCGTCGTTGAGCGTCAGTTCGCCCAGATCGCGCGGGGCCGCATCTTTGCGACTGAGGGTCGCCTTGATCTTCTCCATCGGCCGGGCGGGCATCGCAACTTTCAGATGCACATCCTCGTTCGGCCAGAACGTCGGCTGGTCAACCGTCACCGAGACGAACTGGAGGCTGAACCGCTCCGCGACGCCGGGCGCGAGGCCGGAGATTTCCTTCTTGCCGGCATCGACCTGGAAGACGCCCTGCGTCTCGCCGCCGTTCATGATCTGTGACGCAACGACGGGCAACACGAGCCCGACAGCCGCCGCGATCGTCACCACGATCCATCCGAAGCGCATCATACGAACCTCCTCAGCTTTTCGTGCGATTTTCCTCTGTCCCGCACCCGCGTATGCCCTCACCTTGTACCACATCCGAACCGGAAAGGAAAACGAGACTCCCTGCCGCGCGGATTTGGTTGTCGGCCCTGGATTTTCAGGCAAATTGCATTTTCAGTTGATAAGGGCTACTATGGTATTCAGACACGGTTTTCGATCGTACGGAGAGAGTATATGAGAATGTTCGATCGCTACAGGAAACTGCGCGGGAACGGCGCGAAAGGCGGAACGCGGAACGCCTATCTTCCGCAAGCGGAAGAGTCGTTCGACGATTTCACGCAACTTCGGCTGGGCCACGTCGTGAAGATGTTTCACATCCTGCGGGCGCTTCGCTCGAGCTTCGTTCTGCCCTCCCTCTTTACCGCCGCATTCTGCATGTTCTTTATGTCGAGCTGCTTCATCACAGACGGACTCCGTCATGCGGCCGACACCATCGCGTATCGATGCGCGACCGTCATCGAGCTTTTCGACCGCATCTCGTCGGGGAAAACGCCGGACGCCTTTCGAGCCGCGGCCCCGCCCCAACCGTCGAACGGGGCGACGAATCCCTGATTCGTCAGATTCAAACGCCATTCTGTCAGCCGGCCCCAACGGGCCGGCTGTTGTCATGAAGGCCGTATCTTTCCGGCCGCGGCCGCCCCTGTTTACAGGAACAGCCGGATGACTTCCAGAATGAATCGATACTCCCCGAGCCAGCGCTCGAGAGGCGAACCTTCCGGCGAGGGCGGCGGGGGGAACTCGATGTCGAAATCGAGCGGATCGAAACCGGCCGCCGCGCACGCGTCGATGAACTGTTCCTCGGCGGTTTTGCCGTATTCGCCGTCGATATACCCGTGGCACACGCAGAAAATCGTTCCGCTGCCAAGGATGCTTTGGGGACCGCCCCGGTAGTCGCACGTCGGCTCGGGTTTCGAAAGACCGCCCTTCAGGTAGCTCATCTTGACCAGTTTTTCGACGTCGATGCCCAGGGTCACCGGATCGCGGTCCATCATCGTGGTATTGTCCATGTTATACATCTCGATCGCCCCGAGCAGCACCCGCTGGTTCGCGTAGCAGGCCTTGAGACGAGACTGTTCCCGGGCCTTGCGGAACGACGGCGGCGAGAACGCAGCGAGAAATGCCGGGTTCAGCACTTCCGCGAACTGTCGGGCGACATCGTCGGGAACAGCCAGAAACGCCGTGTATTCCGTCGCAAGGTTGTTGTCGAGGCCGAGCCGGGTGATCTCCCGCACGATCTCGGGCGTCTGCGGCCGTGCCGCAAGCGACTGGATTCGCTGGCGGGCCGCGAGGAGGTTCAGCCACCCCCGCGCCGGCCTGTCGTTCATCGACCCGGGATCGGACAGTTCGAGAAGCACGGCGCCGTTCCGGTCGACGATGCGGACGGGCGTCGTCGCAGACGCGGCGGGAATGACGAAAAACGCTTCGCCCCCCTCGCTGCCGGAAAGTCTGCCAAACAGCGGCACGCCTCGTTCCCCGTCAGGCATGGCAATACTCGCCGAGATACAAAGATCCTTCATTGCCGTATCGAGAGAAGACGCCGCAGCCTGCCATCCCTGTTCGTCGAACAGCCGCACGCATCCTCCCTTGTCGGCGAGCGCCGAACGGAGCCCTGCCGGCTCCTCCGGCGCGATGAGCGCCACCCAGAGAGGTTTGCGGCCGCCCTGGTTCCAGATCGCCTCGATCTGAGCCGCGCCCAAACGTTCTCCGTCCGTTACCAGGAGCATCCCATCCGCTTCGCCAGCCCCTTCGGGCAACGCGAGCGAATTCCATGACGTCGGCCCCGAGCACGCGTGATCTCCGATCGAACCCGGCTCTGCCGGCGTCAGAACGCCGTTCGACCACATATATACATTTATATCTATTGTATTTGCCAGGCGCTTCACCAGCCGGGAAGCGCGCGCGCGATTTTTTCCGCCCATCGAGCCGGATGCGTCGATGACGACCGTGGCGCGGCCGCGCGTGACGCCGGCCGGAGCGGCCAGAGGCGGAATGCGCGCCAGGAGGAATCGAGAACCGTCTGTCGATGCATATCCCGTCACGCACGGCGCCGCCGTCGTTTTCAACGACACGCGCAGCCTGACGGGTTCCACGGGCGGCTTCGCAAGATCGAGCCTGAAGGTTCTCGTTCCTTCTTTCTCCGCGGTAACGGACGCCGCCGGCTCGACGGAGACATCGCCGATTCCGCGCATATCGCTGATCGTTCCGGCAACGACGAGTCTCGGAACCGCCCTTTTTCCGCCCGCCGCCGGTTCAGCCCTTTCCCATGCGCCTCCGGGAGCCTCTTCTTCCAGTTCACGATCAGGTTCGACGGGAATCTCCAAGTCGATCCCCTTCCGGCCCGCCGGCGCGGCGGCATGGGCGCGGAACCGTATTTTCACGGGGGCGACCGGCTCGATCGGGAATACCTTGATCGTCAGATCGTTTCCGTGCTGCTCCAGGAGTCCCGGGTCCGTCTGACGCCGCACGATCTCCTCGTAGGCGAGGCGCGCCTTCTCGATCTCCATGACCTTGCCCGGCGCCCAGGTCTTTCCGTCGGTCATGATCTGGAAGCCGCTCACGAAGGCCTGGTCCGGCAGGGTGAAGCGATAGACGCCCTCGACGCGATCCCGGTTCGGATTGTGGAAGGTGTCCTCGACCTCGAACAGGAGAAGGCCGTCCTCGAGCACCAGGTTGACGACCCGTTTTTCGTGGGTCAGCGGCATGGCCCAGACCGAGCGTTCCGACAGCCGCAGCGACCCGTTCGCCTCGAGCCGGCCGGGGAACGCCCAGATGAAGACCGCGCACAGAAGCAGGGCGACGATTTGCGCAAAGCTGGAAGAGCCCGTTCCTGTCGTTTTCATTTCGCAGCCTCCGTTGCCTTGACGATGCGTGCCTCGAGAACGGCTTTCCCGTCGCATCGCTGAAGCGTCACGAACAGCCACCGGTCGGCCGGGACATGGCGTGAACGCGCCGCGGACGCCATCTGCCTCGCCCGCCAACCGCTGACATTGTGAACCGCGCACATGAGGCGCTTCTGTTCGGGGTGCCACATGATGCCGCCGGTCGGGCAGACGTCACGGAGTTCCCGGGGAATCTTGCCGGGACCGGAATACATCTCCTCCTCAGTATCACGGTTGTTCACGCCGTGGCTCCGCCGATACGCCTCGACGCCTTCCCGGCACCGTTTTCTCTCCTTGTCGAACGCGACCTCGTCGACGATCGATGCAACCGCATGGCCGAAGACATCCATGCGGACCGCGAGAACGAACTTCACCTCGCCCCGCAGCTCCGGCAGGGTGACGAGCTGCGACTCGCCGTTCCAGCCCCGGAGAAGTTCGCGCATGAAGCGTTTCTCGAAGCTCAGGAAGGTGATCCCGTCGTGCTCGGCGACGCGCAAACCGGCGTCGGCGCTTTCCCAGGGCCGACGCGGGCCATCCGAAACGATCGCCGTCACGTCGACTCCCTCTATTTCTTCGACGGTCTGACGGCCGTCCATGCCGGGCCCGAGCGCCGGAAGCGCCGGAAGCAGTTCCTTTGCCGCCGTGAAAACCCCGATCACCGGTTCCGGCATGAAACCGCCCCGTTGCGAAAATCCTTCGACCGGCGTCGCGCCGCCCATCAGGATGAGGCCGGGCCGAATATCAAGCGCGACGAGAGGGCCGGAGGCCATCGAGCCGCGAGGTTCTCCGAACAGGCGCTTCGGATCGACTCCAAGGAAGATTCCGCCGGGAAAGCCCGCGCTGAGTGGAAGTTTCACGCGTTCAGCCGGCACCCAGCTCAGCATCGAGCCGTAATCGGGATCCCAGGGGGTTCCCGGCAGCCCGAAGGCCGGTTCCGCTCGCGAGACGGGCATTTCCGCGCGCAGAACGCCTTCCGCGGCCGAGTATGACACGAAGAGGGGCGGCAGGGTCCTGATCTGCTCGAGCACGGCGCCCATCACCTTCCCGAGGGGTGTATCGGGAACGGGCGGCGGTGCCGCGGGAGGCACATGGTCGCACCGGATCTGGAAGATTGTCTTCGATCCCGATGCCGTCGCCTTTTCAAGCAGGTATCTGCCGCCAAAGGGGCAGATCGGCATGCCGGCGACCGACACGGGGTCGCCTTCCCCGACCTTCTTCGCCGAATCGCCGGCTTTCGTGAGAAGACGGCCGATCCTGCGACAGTTCCGGCCGCAGGCCGCGATATCCTTTTTCACGGCCAGGCCGGCTTCGTCCGCAAGCGCTTTCGCCAGAAGCCGCGATAGTATATCTGAATATATACAGCCTCCGATGTCGGCATTCTCGAGTTCTGAAGGAAACGCCGGAGCGGGGGGCGGGGCACCTTCCTCCTCTTCCGGGGAATTCCGTGATGGAGCATCCGAGTCAGCGAGAAGGCGGAAGAAATCGAAGGAATGGCGGTTATCATCGACGAAGCGGGCCGGTTGTCCATCTTTGCCGAAGACGACCCGCAGGGCGCCTTTTTCGTCCAGGGCCGCACCGATCTCGATCGTTCGCATTCGAGCCATCAGCGCAAGGACGTCCGAGGGCAGAAGGCTTCGCAGTCCACCCGGCACGGTGGTATCGACGCAGGCGATTTCGGGCATCGACAGGATGCTTTCAACCACCCAGGCCATGGATTTCGCGCGAAAGAGAGCGAGATACGACGATCCTTCCTCCGCTCGAACGGGAACGGAACAGATCAACAGGAACATCGGCACCAGGAGGGCCCGGACCAGATATCGATGGATCCGCGGAGCGTATCGCCTGCAAAGCATGGGGAATACCTCTCTTTCCTTTATCCAGACAGGTGCGAAAAACCGCACCCAGAATATACATTATATACTATTTTATTTTGTGCGGCCCCATGCCGGAATCCGGCAGGCCGGCTCTCTTTTTTGTACTACAAACGGCCCCGGATGAGAAATCCCCGCCCATGAAATATGCTATTCTTCAGGCGATGGGATACATGGCACATTCCACTCAGGCCCTGCGCTGGGTTTCCCTGGCCATCGGCCTGTTCCTGGTCGTGGTGATCGGCGGTTGCTGGATGTCGGGCTCAATCCACGACGCGGCGAAAAACGGCCGCAAGGATCTCGTTCAGCGCTGGCTCGCCCTGGGCAACAACGTCGACGAGCGTGACCTCAAGGGGGCGACGCCGCTGCATTTCGCCGCGGAGGGCGGCCACATCGACATTCTCGAAATGCTTCTCGCGAAAGGCGCGAACCCGAACGCCCGAAACGAGATCGGCAACACGCCCCTCCACGAAGCCGCCTGGAAGGGGCAGACCGCAGCGGCGAACCTGCTGATGCGGCGCGGCGCCGACCCTTCCGCCAAAGCCGTCGACGGGAAGACCCCCGCCCAGCTCGCCCTGAAAGCGGGTTTTCCGGAATGCGCCGCAGCGATTGCGGCCTCGCCGACTCCGGAGCACTGAGTTCCTATCCGTCCGATCGCCGGTCATGCGGACGATTGTCTCTTGCGAAAAATCACGTGAGTTCTGGTAGAATTGCCGATGCCGGTTCCCGCCCGGAAAACGGCGGACATATATCGATCGAACAAGGAAATGGCTGAACGCCACACAACGAAAGGAATGCCTGAAATGACATCCTCTCCTGCGAAGATTTATTACACCAAGACCGACGAAGCCCCGGCCCTCGCCACCGCATCGCTCCTTCCCATCATCCAGACGTTCACGGCCCCGGCCGGCATCCCGGTCGAGCTGCGCGACATCTCGCTCGCCGGCCGTATCCTGGCCGCGTTTCCCGAGAACCTGACCGCCGAACAGCGGCACAGCGACGACCTCGCGTTTCTCGGCAACATGGCCAACCAGCCCGAGGCCAACATCGTCAAACTGCCGAACATCAGCGCCTCGATCCCGCAGCTCCAGGCGGCCATCAAGGAGCTCCAGGCGAACGGCTACAAGGTTCCCGAGTATCCGGCAGAGCCGAAAACCGACCAGGAGAAAGAGCTCAAGACGCGCTACGCGAAGATCCTCGGCAGCGCCGTGAATCCCGTGCTGCGCGAGGGCAATTCCGACCGCCGCGTCGCCGATCCGGTGAAAGAGTATGCCCGCAAGAACCCGCACTCGATGGGCGCCTGGACGAAAGACTCGAAGTGCCACGTGGCCCACATGACCGACAAGGACTTCTTCGGCAGCGAGAAGTCGGTCGTCGTCGAGAAGGCCGGCCCCGTGAAGATCGTACACGTCGACAAGGCGGGCAAGGAAACGGTTCTCAAGGAAAAGCTCCAGCTCGAGGCGGAAGAGGTCATCGACGCCGCCACGATGAGCCGCAACGCCCTGCGCGCCTTCCTCGCCGAACAGATCGCCGACGCGAAGGCGAAGGGCGTGCTGTTCTCGGTGCATCTGAAAGCCACCATGATGAAGGTATCCGACCCGATCATGTTCGGCCACGTCGTCAGCGTCTTCTTCAAGGACGTTTATGAAAAGCACGCCGAGACGTTCCGCACGCTCGGCATCAGCCCCAACAACGGCCTAGGCGAACTCCACGAGAAGATCGCGACCCTTCCCGCCGACAAGCAGGAAGAGATCAAAAAGGACATCGAGAAGGTCTACACCGCGCGGCCCGAGCTCGCGATGGTCAACTCCGACAAGGGCATCACCAACCTGCACGTGCCCAGCGACGTCATCATCGACGCCTCGATGCCCGCGGCGATCCGCGCCGGCGGCAAGATGTACGGCCGCGACGGTAAGCTGCGCGACATGAAGGCGGTCATTCCCGACCGCTCCTACGCGCGCATCTACCAGGCGACGATCGACTTCTGCAAGGAAAACGGCGCGTTCGATCCCCGCACGATGGGCAGCGTCTCGAACATCGGCCTGATGGCGCAGAAAGCCGAGGAATATGGCTCGCACGACAAGACCTTCGAGATCCAGGGCGACGGCGTCGTGCGCGTGATCGACGCGGCCGGCAAGGTGCTGATCGAGCACGCGGTCGAGAAGGGCGATATCTGGCGCATGTGCCAGACAAAAGACCTGCCGATCCGCGACTGGGTCAAGCTCGCCGTGACCCGCGCCCGCATCACCAACACCCCGGCATTGTTCTGGCTCGACGAAGATCGCGCCCACGACAAGAGCCTGATCGGCAAGGTGCAGAAATACCTGAAAGACCACGATACGAAGGGCCTCGACATCCAGATCCTGCCGCCCCGCAAGGCGATCGTGGCCAGCATGAAGCGCTCGAAAGAAGGCAAGGACACTATCTCGGTCACCGGAAACGTGCTGCGCGACTACCTGACCGACCTGTTCCCGATCCTCGAGCTCGGCACCAGCGCCAAGATGCTCTCGATCGTGCCCCTGCTGAACGGCGGCGGCCTCTACGAGACCGGCGCGGGCGGATCGGCCCCGAAGCACGTCCAGCAGCTCCTGGAAGAGGGCCATCTGCGCTGGGATTCGCTCGGTGAGTTCCTGGCGCTCGGCGTCTCCCTCGAGGATTACGGCCGCCGGAACGACAACCCCGCCGCGACCGTGCTGGCCAAGGCGCTCAACGACGCGATCGGCAAACTACTCGACGCCAACGTCGCCCCGGCCCGCGACGCCGCG
Source organism: Candidatus Ozemobacteraceae bacterium (assembly GCA_035373905.1). NCBI lineage: Bacteria > Candidatus Rifleibacteriota > Candidatus Ozemibacteria > Candidatus Ozemibacteraceae > Candidatus Ozemibacteraceae bacterium. The sequence goes on from DAOSOK010000041.1 coordinate 28,158, forward strand.
AGCGGCATCGACAATCGCGGCACGCACGTCGCTCTCGCCCGTGCCTGGGCCGAGGCGATGGCCGCCCAGAAGACCGACGCAAAGCTCCAGGCGAGGTTCGCCGCCGCCGCGAAGAAACTGGCCGAGAACGAGAAGCAGATCCTCGCGGAGATCGACGCGACCCGCGGAAAACCGGTCGACATCGGCGGCTACTACCAGCCCGACGAGGTGAAGCTCGCACAGGCGATGCGCCCCAGCAAGACCTTCAACGCGATCCTCGACGAACTCGCCCGCGCCTGATCACCAACATCTTCTGTAGGGGCGGGTTTGAAACCCGCCCCTACGTTATGTTTCAATATATATTGTATTGTCAGGCGTCCTGCAGAAAAAACCGCAGGATCGTTCCCAGGCGGTCGGACCAGGCTTGCTCGTGATGCAGGCCGCCGTGGATCTCCTGGTAATAATAGTCGCGGCCGGGCCTGAACCGGTGCGACAGCAGGATCTGCTCGAGACGGCGCATCACCTCGATGCCGTCGGCGAGGTCGGGAACTTCGATCCCCTCGTCGCTGCCCATGTCGAACCAGAGCTTGACGCCGCGCAGGAACGCCGGGTCTTCCGCGATTCGGTCGAGGATCCAGTAGTTGCCGGGCCAGAGGCCGGGCGACAGCGCCCCGCAACACCCGAACGTGCCCGGAAACCGTCTGCACAGGTCGATGGCAATGAGGCCGCCGAACGACGACCCGATCGTGCCGACAAAACGCTGGTCGGAAGCGGCATCCCATTCGGCCTCGACGCGGGGCTTGACCTGCCGGGCCACGAACTCGCAATACCGATCGGACTTTCCCCCGCCCGACCGGCGCGGCTCGTAGACCGGCAGAAATTCATCGACCCGCCGGGCGCCTGAAAAGATAGCGACAAGGATCGTCGGTGGAATCAGCCCTTCCTGCTCGAGTTCGGCCGCCACGATATCGGCCCGCCATTCCCCGCCCGACAGCGAACGCTCGGTGCCGAACAGGTACTGGCCGTCATGGCAGTACAAAACCGGCCATCGTTTTCCCGGGCTCTTTTCGTATGCGGGCGGCAGCCTGACGATGAAGGTCCGGTCTTCGCCCAGCTCCTTCGAAAATATATCGTATCGAATCTGCCGCCCCGACGCAGCCCGGGACTGCTCCGTCGTCCGCTTCCAGCCCTGAACGGTGCAGGCGCACGTCGTCCGGTCCCACGACGGGGTAAACACCCGGTTGGGAATTTCGTTTCCGACGGCGTCGGTCTCCACACAGTCCCAGCTGCCCTGCGTGAACTTGAACTCGAATGGAATCCCGGCTTCCAGGCCGATCCGCACGCGCCAGGTGCCCCCGACGTTCAAACACGGCGCGGCATCAGCCACCCATCGCCGTTCCCCGCCGAAACTCCCGGCGATGAACAGCGACGCATCACGGGGAATCGCCGCCCCCGACGCAAGCGTGACCTGAAACTCGACATCGACCGTCCACATACCCCCGCATGATACCCGCTCCCGTTCCCGGCCTCAACATCACCAGATCCCTTCGGAGCATGCCACCCGCTGAATCGCAGAGCCCACGAAAGGCACGGCGGACTCACGTCATCCCTCAGCAATGGAGCTCTCTGCACAGCACCGGAGCGAGGTGAATTCTGGTAGAATCGGTCCTGGCTGACGTTTCTGCCACTCTACAAATACTGACAGCACGGAGAACTGCATGAACAGGCACTTCATCATTTTCCTTTTCCTGGGACTCCTCGTCCCCGCCGCATCGGCGATCGGGCAGACCTGTCGGGGGTTCGAGCGTTCAGAGGCCCATCGGAACGATCCGGCCGTGAAAGCGGTCCGCACGGCTATCGAACACAGTGATGTCACCATCGCGAACGAGTTCGAGTTCGTCCGGTCGATCGCCGGCCGGTTCTACGTGCTCACCGGCCCGGACTTCGTCTTCGTCGACACGGCCGGAACGCCGGACAAGCATTACGTCTCCCCGCTGTTTCACGTGGATGGCGGGAAAATCAACGTGTTCTGGCAGCTCGACCGGCCGCAGAAACGGGTTTTCTTCATCTCCTACGAAGGAAAGCGAAATGACGGAACCCAGGGAAGACACGTCCTGTATCTGGAAATCCCGTCGACCGGCAATGCGTGGTGCAACGACGTCATCGGCCTGGAAGCCTTGGATCAGGCCGACCCGAGCCGCACGGGCATCGCCGGCGACCGTCTGCGCGACGTCAGGCTCATCGACGTCAATCACGACGACTACGCCGAGATGCTGTGCTCGTTCGACGGCAGCGACGTCGGAAACCGAAAAACCCTCCTCTTTCGCCAGGAGATAACCGGCAACGCCTTTGTATTCACCCCCTGGAAACCGACCTACTCCCGCGCCTTCTTCGATACCCTCTTCCAGCGTACTGGCGAGATCGGCAAAGAATAAGTCTTATTCCATCGTCCAAGAGTATTTATACTTACATCTATATCAGACCATACCTTGTAGTCTTGCAGGAATCCGGTGAAGAGAGCTCTCATCACCGGATTCCTTTTTTGATCGTGCTTTATGCCGCAAGACAATCGAAGGTCAGTTGAATAGGGCGAGGGCGATCACCGCCAAGATTTGGACCAAGAATTCGGGCAAAAATGGCTTTGAGTCGCCATTCCCAGCCCCCATTGCCATATGCAAAGGCATATCGCCGAATTTTCTCGATATCCCGATCGAACAGGGCAATGCGTCCAGATTTCCGGCTCGTACGGTTTTGAAGCGTTACAAGAAGATGCTGAAATCCGCCATTGTCCTTGGTTTGGGGTTTCTGCCGAAAGAGAACTTCGATTTCAGATTGACGAAGATAAAAGATCATATTACACTCCAAATCATCAAAAAGAGGCCACAGTGCCATTTCCAGAAGGAATTGGTAGTTGTGGAAAAGCAGACCAGGTCATGGTCTACGCGCTACGGATACGTTGTTTATTCTCTTCCGGCCCAGGTGCAGCAACACCTGGGCCGATTTTTATCTACCGCCTCCTTCCCATTCGATGATTCGACGATTGCCCTCATCTGCCGGCAGCCGTCGGCCCATGAGAAACATTCGTTCGAGAAGGAGGGCGGCGTGATCCGGAGTGATGATCTTACCCAGGACCATTTCCTCCAGCAACCACAAGGTGCCCCGACAGACGACCCGCTCTTTGGCGGCTGCCTTACGCAGTTTTTCATCACCAGAAAGGAGAACCGCCTTCCGGGATTTGGCTGCAAGAAGGATTGCCGCATCATAGACGCTTATCCCGTAGACGGCTCCTGCGCTGCCCATCTGTTCGAGAACGTGGTCCGGCGTTTCGAGGATGATGACGCCGGCTTTCCCGATCTGATCGAGACTCGGGTCTTCCAGATCGGCAGCCATGATATCGACGGTCACGATGCGAAATGGAAGCTTGAGAAAATGTGAAAGCGCGTTGACGAGGAAAAAATCGAGCAGGACCGTCGAGTCGATATAATGATTGCCGACATCTTCAGACATTCTGGCCGAGGCTCTCTTGACGGAATTGATTGAGATTCTGCCCCAGGAGCTCGGCAGCCTTGCTCTCGGAAATGAGCGATTCCGCATGGGCACGCAGAACCAGTTGCCGCATCATGGAGGGCTTCGATTCGGCCGGGTATGGTTCACCCGGTTCTCGGGTCAGCCAGCCACGTTTCCGGAAGGCCATGAAGAGGTGCTGAGCGGTGGACGGTGTGATGATGTCGAGATCTTTCGCCCGGTATATCCAGGCGCTCATGCTGAGGCCGTATTTCCGCTTGAGGAGGTAGAGTTCATCGATGTCGAGATGATGGCGTTTCCGGCCAAGCTCCCGAATGGCGACGTCCTGCGGCACGAGGAAGGCGGCCGCAAATCGCATCGTGGGTTTCTCGCGCGTGCGCTTGTCGCCCTCTTCCGGGGTGCTGATGATCAGATGACCAAGTTCATGGGCAAGATTGAAACGAAGCCGATCGCCGGGAAGCTCGGACTGCGCGACGATGCCGCATCGGCCATTGGTTCGGAACGCGCAGGCATCGAAGGAATCCGGCGTATCCTTGATGAGGTAGACCCGCACCCCATGTTCTTCGAGGAGTGCGGTCATGTTCTCGATCGGTGCCAGACCGAGGTTCCAGACGTTGCGCAGTTCAAGAGCAATCGCTTCGACCTCTTCGGCGGACGAGACGTTTCGCTGGTTGGCGGAAGCGAGGAAGGAATCTTCGATGCGGTGAGGAAACAGGTTCTCTACCTGTTCATAGCGCTCGAGCCAATCATGAATGCGGCCGATGATGGAACGCTGCTCTTTGGCCTGCAGAGCGTTTTTCTTTCGGAATTCGAGATCCGCCAGGGCGATGGTGACCGGCCGGAAAAAGAATTCGATCTTCACCCTGAGGGCGCGAGCAAGGCTGATCAAGATCGCCGAACCGGGCATGACTTCTCCCCGTTCGTAGTTGGAAAGGGCTTGCGCGGAAACGCCGACCATCTCGGCAAGATCGCGCAGCGAAAGCCCCTGCGCCGTTCGCGCCCCCTTGAGACGCTCGCCAAAAAGTTGCTTCGCAGACATAAATGTTCCGTCTCCTCATTTACAATATGCGAAAAACTATGCTGTTTGTCAAATGAGGAGAGACAACGATGAACAGGAAAATGCCATCTACGCCAACTCTCCACGGAAGGCTTTGGCAAGGATGGAGGGCATGAGCTTGTCGACGAACGCCATGGCCTTGTTGTAACGGGCCTCGA
>DAOSOK010000041.1:32976-38663 GCA_035373905.1 Candidatus Ozemobacteraceae bacterium
CGGCCGGAGCAGGCGGCGGCGAGGATGGATTGGCGGGAGCGTTTGAGGAGGGGGGGAATGGTGGCAAGGCGGGCCTTCACCTCGCCGAGATGAGCCGTAATGCGGTTAAGTCTTGCAGCAAGACGTTTCTGCTCTTCAACTGTCTCTGGTATTTCTAGTTCGTATTCCCCGATTTGCTCAAATGTTACCCGGGGTCGATCACCTCTATTCAAATCGCTAGCAAAACACACAAAATCGTGCTGGCTAAGCGCATATGCAAGAAGTGAACTATCAATGCTTTTTGAGGGTGGAAGAACAATAAATTCACCTGAGCAAATTCCCTCTCGATCTGCACACCAAACTTTGTTCAAATATGGGCGAAGTCGGCCATACAATATGTCACCCGGGAAAAAACGAAAGCCATCAGACTTATAATCACCTGCTCGTTCGAACCGTAAAACACGCCGAGAATGAGATTCAATATTTTCCATGCCAATGAAGGGCATATCAGGTTCCCCTTTTGGAGAAGCCCTTTCACGCCTTGGCTGAGTTAGATCGCATAACCGAACAAGCTTCATAATTTCTCTTGCCCATTTGTTTCTATCATCATCAGTATTTCACGGAGGCCGTCGACGGCGGCTTCGAGTTCGGCGATGGCTTCGGAGGCCAGGGCGTCGGGCTCGGGGAGTTCGTCGGCGTCTTCCAGGGATTCATCCTTGAGCCAGGTGATGTCGAGCTTGTAGCCCCGCTCTTTGATCTCGCTGATGTGGAACCGACGAAACCGGCCCTCGGGCCCGGCATCCGTTCGCGGACTCCGGCCGGCCGGGTCGGCGCCGTAGGCGGCTTCGAACTCCCGGAAATGCTCGCGGGTCAGGGGCCGGGATTTCTTAGTGACGCTCGGGACATTGGCACGTGCATCGTAGATCCAGACCTGTTCGGTCGGGAGCCCCTTCTGGAAGAACACGACGTTGGCTTTGACGCCCTGAGAATACGGCGTGAACGTCCCTCGCGGCAGACGCAGGATCGTATGCAGGTTGCAGTCCTGCATCAGAATCTCGAACACCTCACCGGCCTTGTCCTCGAAGAGACAGTTGTCGGGCAGCACCATCGCGGCCCGGCCACCGGGTTTGAGAATGCTCATGCAGTGCTGGACGAAGTTCAACTGCTTGTTCGAGGTGGCGATGGTGAAATCGTCCCGGTCAGGCACCTGGTTCGCGCCCTTGGTGCCGAACGGCGGATTCGTCAGAATCACGTCGTACCGCTCGCCCCGTTCCGGCTCGTAAATCGTGTCGCCGAGATAGATCGTCGGCGTCAGGCCGTGCAGGAACAGGTTCATCAGGGCCAGCCGACGCGGCCGGGCGACGAGATCCTGCCCGAAATAGGTCCGTTCCCTGATCCGCTTGATCTCGCGCCGGTCGATCGCGCCCTTCGTCTCGCCGATCAGCCATTCCCAAGCACACATGAGGAATCCGCCACTCCCGCAGGCGGGGTCGATGATGGTGAAATCAGCCTTCCCGCGCGGGTCTGGTTTCATAGCACTCACGATAGATTGGATGAGCGGGCGCGGCGTGAAATACTGGCCGGCCCCCTTCTTCCCTTCGGATGCGGCTTTTTCCAGCAGCCCCTCGAACGCCTCACCCTTCACGTCGACGTCGAGCGCAGTCCACTCCTCCTCGTCGATCATGGCAACGAGCTTCTTGAGGTTGACGGGATTGTTGAACCGGGGCATGGCCTGGGCAAAGATGTCGCCCAGCAGCCCCTTTGCATCGCGCAGTTTCTGCAAGATGCCGGTGTAATGGTCGATGAGCGGCTGACCGGAGAGATTCTTCAGGCTTCCCCAGCCGCACCCCTTGGGAATCTCGACTTCCTTCTCGTCGGCCATCTTCAGGAACAGCAGGTACGTGAGCTGTTCGATGTAATCCCCGTAATCGACGCCGTCGTGGCGCAGCGTGTGACAGAAGCCCCAGAGTTTGTTGACGATATCAGACATCGTGGCACCATCGTTTCATTGGTGTAACTCGGCCGCCGCTAACCGCGCGGGTGAGGGTCCCATTGAACACGATGCGGCCGGTTTAGGCAACCATCGCTTCGTTGAGCTGCGACAAAAACTCGTCGAGACGGTCGGAAAAGACTTTTCTGGCGCGGCTGATGCCGCCTTTCCTCTCGAAAATCGGGATCTGCACGAAATCCTCTTTTCCGATGGAGAGGTGCGTGACCAGATGCTCGCGAATGAGGGCGAGCCAGGCCTTCTGCTCCTCGGAAAATGAAGCGCCGCCGCAGACGTTGGCGAGCGCACGGTCGACGCGCTCCGCCGCCGTCAGAAGAGGCTCCTGGGCCATCGCGGCGTGTTTCACCATCGAAATGACATCCACCAACGGCTTCTTGTGAACGATCTCGTGCGCCTTCCGCAGGTCCTCTTCGCTGAATGCCGCGTCCCGCAACAACCGGCGCAGGTCTTCGAGCGTCTCGACGGACCAGCTTTTCGGCTTGTTCAGCAGGACGCGCAACGCGTCGATCTCATCCCGTTTTCCGGCGACAAAGGCGGAAAATTCATAGAGATAATCGGCCGGCACGAGTAGCTTGTCCCCTCGCCGGATCTTGTATTCCGACGTCACCTTATCCGGGGCATCCGGTGCGATCAGGAACGTGCGGGGCGCCCGGGGATAATGCTCGAGAAGCTCCTGGAACTCCTTGTCGCGCAGGATGCCCATGACCGTCGTGAAATCGTTCTTCATCCGGTCGGGAAGACCTTCCGCGAAGGCTCCGATATCGCCGTCGGGAATGAACTTCGCGAACTTGTCCCGGGCCTCGCCCGACATGTCCTTCTCGATGCGGCGCAGCCGGCCGACCAGCCGTCGGACGTTGTACTCACGTTCTATATTCTGCCAGATATTTTCGATGATCTCGGCGATGCCGACCGGCTTCGTTCCCCCACGATCGACCTCGAAGCCTCCGGTATCCTTGAAATACTCGATGAGCGTTCCGCCGAAGCAGTCGAAGATGGTGAAATGGGTTTTGTTGATGTCGGGACACCGGCGCGTGCCGCGTCCGAGCATCTGTTCCCACAGGATGCGGGATTTCACGGGCCGCAGGAACACGATGAACTCGAGAGCCGGGATATCGATGCCGGTCGAAAGCATGTCGACGGAGACGACAACCTTCGGAGCCGGCCGGTTCCGAAACTCGCGAATGCGCTGCAACGGCCGGTCGACGTTCTTGTTCCCGGTGATCTTCTGGACGAATGCATCCCCCTCGCCGAACACCTCCCGGCAGATCGAGACGAGCTGGTCCGAATGAGAGGTGTGCTGGATATCGTTGACGGCGAAGATCAGCGTCTTGGGGAAGCGGCCGGTGCGGGCCTGGTGTTCCCGGGCGTATCGGGCGATTTCCTGGATGATCTTCCGGTTCGACTCGGGCACGGTGATCTTTGATTCTATATCGGTCGATTCATATTTCCGCTCGTCTTCGAGGTGGTCGAGCCGCTGCGTGCCGCTTTTTGTGTCGACGTAATGCACCCGTTCGCCTTCCTTCAGAAACGTGCCTTTGATACGAACTTCCGATCTGATCGCAACGGCGTCGTAGTCGACCAGCCATCCGTCATGGATGGCCTCCTGGACGGTGTAGCGGAACACCGGTTCCCCGAAGACGGCCACGGTGTGTTTGGCCGGTGTCGCGGTCAGGCCGATTTTGACGGCATCGAAGTGATCGATGGTCCTCTGCCAGACGAGATCGTCGGCGGCCGTGTATCCGCGGTGGCACTCGTCGGCGATGATGACGTCGAACGCATGAATTGGGATGTCGAGGCAGTCCGCATCGTCGGTCAGTTCCGGATCGGCCGCATCCTGCGCGAAGCCGCCTTCCCGGCCGAACAGATTGATCGCCATGCGCTGGATGGTACAGACGTAGACGAACGTCTGCGTGCCGTCCGGCCTCGTCAGATAGGCTTCGGGAAGAACCTTCGGATCGAAGGATTCGTTTTCGTCGAAATCTTCGCGCTTGAAGCGCTGGGAATAGACTTCGTATTCCTGGTCGAACTTCCGGCCGTGCGGCGTATTGAACGAGGCCAGCTCACGAACGGCCTGGGCTGCAAGGGCTTTGCGGTCGACGAGGAAGAGGATACGGCGGGCGTATCCGGAAGCCAGGAGACGGTACAGCAGGGCGGCGATGGTGAACGTCTTGCCGGTTCCGGTGGCCATGGCGATGAGCAGAGCCCGCTTCCGCTTTCCCAGGGCGGTTTCGGTATCGCTCACCGCCTGCTGTTGGTAAGGGCGAAGGCGCGCGATGTCGGTTACGGGCGTTGTCTGAAGCCATGACAGGGCCTTCTGCTGGTCGCAAGCGGCCATGTCGACCAGGGCGGCCGGGGTGTGAAGATTTCCGATCTGCCGGGAGAGCGCCTTGTCATCGCGAATATCGATGAACCAGTGCGTTTCCCCGTTGGACGAGTAGAGGAAGGGAACCCGATACCCCTGCCAGTTGCCGGAAGCGACGGTCGCACCAAGCGAATACCGTTTTGCCTGTTCGAGGACATTCTGGGGGCCGACGGCCAGGCGCTTGGCTTCGAGGATGCCGAGCCAGGCTCCACCGACGAACAAAGCGTAATCCGCCGGCCCGTTCTCGGTGGGATACTCCCGCACGGCGTGGGCAGTCAGCGAGGCATGAACAAGGCCTTCTTCATGATCGACGATCGACCAGCCGAGAGCGCGCAGTTTCGTGTCGATGCGCACTCGGCGGGTTTGCCTCTCGGATTCGTCGGTGTATGATTGCCGGTTCATCTCGATTCGACTCAAAAGAGATTCGGACACCGGCCGTTTTGAGGAGCCGGTGTCCGAAGTATTTTATCAAAGAATCTATGTTATTGCATCAGGCGGGCTGGCCGCAGTCGGGGCAGCCTTTCCAGCCGGCTTCCATGGGGCGGCCGCATTTGCGGCAGGCGTTCTTCAGATGGCCGAGACAGAAGGGGCAGAAGGTGAAGGAGCGGCCGATCGACTTCTGGCAGTGGGGGCAGGGCATCTGATTCTCGGGCTTGAGATGCTTGGGCACGGAAGGCTGGCTCGCGATGCGCTCATCCTTGTCGCCGATCAGGCTGACGGCGAAGATGGCGGCGGTGCGCACGTCTTCGGACGGGTCGGCGATCAGCTCCATCAGCGGCGGCAGGGCGCGGCGGTCGCCCATCGAGCCGAGGGCCTGGCAGGCGGCGGCGCGCACCGACGAGTGCGGGTCGTGGAGCGAGTCGAGCAGGCGACCGAACACCTTCGGCTCGTTGCTGCGTCCGAGCACGCGCACGGACCAGTAGCGGGCGTCGACGTTAGGGTCGGCGGCGGCGGAGAGGAGTTCCTCGCCGACGTCGAGGCCCTGTTCCCAGATCGCGTCGGCGGCGGTTTTGCGGATTATCCAGGTCTTGTGCGAGAGGTAGCCGACGAGCACCTTCTGGGCATCGCGCGTCTCGATCATCGCGATCGCGCGGATGGCCTCGAGCTTCGACTCCTCGGGATCACGGTCGACGATTTCGCAGAAAGTGCGGAGCAGCGCCGGATCGCAGTTGACGGCGACGAGCTTGATGACCCAGTATTTTGCCTCGACCGAGGCGCTGTGCAGGGCCTTCAGGACCGCCTCGGGGTTGAGGTCGTGAATGAGGGTCAGGCTGTCGTACGTCGCCTTTCGGACAGGCCAGTTTTTCTCCTCGAGGAGGGTGAGAAGCGCCGGCACCA
>DAOSOK010000042.1 GCA_035373905.1 Candidatus Ozemobacteraceae bacterium
GTCTATAGTAACACCTTCGGGTCTTCGAGTCAACACCCTTTTTCAAAAAAAGTTTCACATCGAATCCAAAGATGCCTCCTGAACGTTCCTATTGATGTTTCCAGCTTTCTTGGAGTATAAGATATTCATACATACCGTCCTGGGGGAAGACACATGCGTACACTGCTCAAAGCCCCATTCGCCATTATCCTCTGTCTCGGAACGCTGACATCGTCCGCGCCTGCTTTCTCCTCGGATGACGAGCAGCTTCTCGCCATTCCGTCCGCCATTTCCGAGCCAGCAACGAGCCCCGCAACGACTCCCGTCGCCGAGCCTCTGTCAGAAACGCTGATCGGCCTTCCCACGGAACAGGCGCTCAGGCAGCCTCCCCGACAGCAGGTGAAGCCGACGACGGACCCGGAATCCCTGATCCCCCTCCCCTCCGAAACGAAGTCGACGGACGGCAACGCTTCTTCGGCAGTCCAGCCCAACCAGGATCAGCCTCCGATCGTCATTTCCACCCCCGGAGAGGACGCCGAAATTGTCATCAGCGGCCAGGCGCCGACGATGGCCGACCAGCCGCAGACGGGGACGAAAACCGGGCTGCCGGTTTTCCCGAAGGACACCAGTTCGGCGATCTTCATGGTCATGAAAACTTGGGAGTGCGACAATTACGACGGTCGCACGCTTCTGGAACACGCCATCAGCGTGTATGGCAAGGAATCGGAAGACGCGTTCTCGGTGAAGGGGATGGACGCGCTCTCGCCCTTCAAGGTCACGCTCAAGGAGAGCGATATCACCCTCGACGAACTGCTTGACGTCGTTTCCCAGAAAGCTCGTATCGACTGGGGGGTGGACATCGAGCAGAAAACCATTTATTTCTATCCAACTCACCTGCAATGATCCGGAGGAGCTTCGATGACTGACCAGGAATGCCAGAATGACGTCGAACAAGGAAACGCCGCGCTGACATCGGGCAATTTCGCCGTGGCCCTTGCCTGCTACCTGCGAGCTCTCGACAAACAACCGAACGATGCCCGCATCAATTCGAAGGTTGGCGTCGCCTATTACAAACTGAAGAATTATCCCTTCGCCATCAAGCACCTGGAATATGCCGCCGAACTAAAACAGGGAGACCGGGATATTTTATACACGCTGGGGCTCGTTTACATCAAAGCCGGAGAAAAAACCAAAGCCATGTCGATGTATGACCGGCTGAAGAAAATCAGCGTCGACAAGGCCGAGGAGCTGTATAAAGCTATTTACAGCTGACCACCGGGCGGGACGTCAGACACCAAGCCAGCCTCGAGCTATCCAGGACTCTGCAAGGCGGTCGTATTCCTCTTCGAGCATCGCATACTGGATCTGGTCCTGCCAGGAACCAGCGATGAAGAGTTCGCGGCGATGCAGGCCCTCCCGGATGAACCCGAGACGCTCCACCAAGTGCTTCGAGCGGTGGTTCTTCGGCTGAATACCCGCCCAGATTCTGTGCAGGCGAACCTCTTCAAAGGCGAACGAGACGAGCGTCGCGAGGGCTTCCGTCATCATTCCCCTGCCGGCGTGGCGCTGGTCGATCCAGTATCCAACGCCCGCGGAACGTATTATGCCCCACTGCACCGTATGAAGGGCTATTCGCCCGACAAGCGGGCCACAGGCATCTCCGCGTCGACGAGTTCCGACGTCACCGCCGTTGAGGCGTTCGGGCGCGGGGGCCCGCAGGAAAATGCCGAGATCGAGCCTCGTACCGCGTTTTGCTTCCTGGTTTTCCAGGAAGATGCTGCGGCGCACGTCGGTCTCGGAGAATCCCTCCGGCACGGTCGGCATCCAGGGAGCCAGCCATCGGCGGTTGGTTTCGAGCAGTCGTTCGAGTTCGGGCGCCTGTCGTGCGGAAAGCCGCGCGAGCATGATCCGCTTCCCGTAGAGGCGTCTGCCCGGAGGGATCCATTGGCCGAAATGCATCCCGACGGAACTTCTCTTACCCATACCCTGGAGCATATCACGTCTCCGGCAGCGGACGAACTTATTTCGCTCCGCCGGAATTCGCCGCCGGCGTCTCAGGCAGAAAGAGAATCGCCGACCCGGCCTTCCGGATCGGCGATAGTATCGCTAGCGATATACAAATGTCATGCGCCGGGAGGACGGACCACGTAGCGTGGAATCCAGCCGTCATAGTAGCCGGCAACCGGATGGATCGCGCCGTGATGCGCGCTGGAGCTGTTCGACATGCACATGCCGTTTCCAAGATAGACGCCCACGTGGTCACTCGGGCTCCAGAAAATGACGTCACCCGGTTTCATCAGGGCTGTCTGGATTTTTCCGGAATCAGGGTTTCCGTTCGAGGGAACCTTCGCCCAGCCGAACTCATTCATCAGGCGCCTGGTGAGGTTCACCGCAACCAGTTCTTCCCATCCCTGGGGAACCATGCCGGCAGCACGCAACACTCTCGACATAAGCCATGCACAGGCAACGTTTCCACCGCCTGGTCCGCTTCTGGAGCTGTATCCATCGAACTGACGGCCTGCGGCGACCATCTTGGCAGCGCTTTCGGAATACAACTGGTTTTTCAGAGACGCGATGCGGCCTCGGATGGCATCCATGCTGGAGGCGGCCACTCCGCCCTTCGCCATCTTGCTCAGAAGCCCCGGGTTCGTTGTTTTCCCGGTTTTCGTATCTTTGCACAGCTTGTCCAGATACGCGATGGCTTCGGCGGAACGCTTGTAATCTCCGCTTTTGAGATAGGCCTCGAGCTGGGCGAGGATCTTTTCGACCGTGTCGTGCGCCGTTCGGGCTTCGGGGGTTGCCGATGCGAGCGGGTCACCCGGCGGTGTCGGCTCGGGACCGATGGCGTTCGACTGCTCGAAGGTCGGAATCTGGATATCGTTGGATATCGCCGTCGAATCGACCTTGCCGGTGAATGGGTTCTGGGCCCAGGCGGGAGCGAGACAAAACACGACCAGCGCGGATACCATCAGCGATTTTCGCCACAACATACGTGCAACCTCCTGACGAACGGAGCGGATTTTCTTCTAAGCATTGTACCCGATTCCCCCCGGGGGGGCGGAAGAGAGGCATCGCAACATTTCTCGGACCTGCCATGCGCGCAACAGACGCCGACAGCGGCACGACTCAGGAATGGGGCTCCAGCGTTCCCCGGCGAAGGTGGATCTTTCTCGAGCAGAGTTCGTCGGCAAGCCACTCTTCGTGCGTCACGAGGAGGAGAGCGCCGCCGTTTCCAATGAAGGCGCGGAGGAGAAGAATGACGGGGCGAAGGGTCATCCTGTCGAGATGTGACAGAGCTTCATCGATCAGGAGGAGATCCGGCCGGACGGCCAATGCCCTGCCGAGCGAGACCCGGGCTGCTTCCCCTCCCGACAGGTTTCGCACCGGTTGGCCGAACATGGGCAACAGGCCGAGGGTCTCTCCAAGCCGTTCCGCGCGTTCTCGTCGTTCTTCGGCGGGAACGCCCCGGATTCGCATTCCAAACTCGATATTCATGCGGACCGTTCCGTCGAACAGATACGGCCGCTGAAACGTGAGAATCGGCGTTTTCCATGCGTGGTCGACGACGCCTGCATCCGGCGAGGCGAGGCCGGCCATGATTCTGAGGAGCGTCGATTTTCCCGAACCGGAAGCGCCCATCAGGGCCGTTCCGCCGGACATCTCGAGCGTTGCCGAGAGGTTGTCGAACAGAATGCGTTCCTCGAACCGCACCGATAAACCGCGGATTTCGACGGGCGGAAGTTGCGGGAACACCCGGTCCGGGTCGTTTCGCGTGTCCGATGCCGCGCCGCGCCGGCAATCTGAAGGCGCATGCGGTACCGGGGTGGTCTCCGGAACGAGCCGCCGCCCGCGCCAGGAGATCCGGTACTGCAGATACTGGACGGCAAGGGTGTTCGCAAGCGCAAGAAGCAGGAGGAGCATCCCGAGGGCCATCGCGAGTTCGGTCTCGCCCTTTCCCATCTCGAGCGCCATCGCGGTCGTGAGGGTGCGAGAACAGCCCTTGATGTTTCCGCCGAGGATCATGGCTGCGCCGAGTTCGGATATCACCCTGCCGAAGCCGACGCAGACGGCGACGGCAAGCGCCCCGCGGCACTCGAGTGCGAGAAGAAAGAGGAGCTGAAAGGGCTTCGCGCCGAGATTTTTCGCGGTTTCCACGAAGTCTCTCGGAACCTGCTGGAGAGCGGATCCTATAAATACCGTCAACAATGGAATAACCAGAAGGAGATCGCCCGCGACGATTGCGGCCGGCGTGTACAAAAGTTCGAGCCCCCCGAGCGGTCCGCGGCGCGACAGCAGGAGGTAGACGATGGTCCCCACGATCACCGTCGGCACCGAGATCATGGTTTGCATCGCGATCAGGATCATCGCGCGGACGCGCGGGCGGCATGCGTGGATCAGCCCGGCAAGGGGAAGCGCCAGGAGAAAACCGAGGATCGTCGCAACGATCGCGATTTTCAGAGAAAGACCGAGGATCGCGAACGTTTCGACATCGAGCCTGGCGAGTCGACCCAATGCCCCTGCTGCGATTTCCGCGAGAAACGCGCCGGAATCAGTCACGACGCCGGAAGTGAGATTTCCTGCACGTCACGGCTGGAAGTAGCGCGCATCGGGATGCAGCGTCTGGAAGCCTGAGACGGAGAGTTCGGGAACCATCTGGCAGGTTTCCGTCAACGAGATGCCGATCCGGTCGGCCTCCAGCAGGCGAAGGACGTCGCGCTGCGCCGTGAGATTCGGACACGCCGGGAAACCGAACGAGAAGCGGAGCGCGCGCGGCGGCACCGCCTGTCCGGCCAGGTCTTTCACGGCCAGCTCTGCCGTCGCCGCAGCCGCGCGCTCTGCCAGCTCGACGCCGAGGCCGTGGATGTGCAGGTAGTCGCGATACTTCTTCGCCTTCATCAGGCCGGCCTCTTTTTCGGCGACCCGTGGGCCGACCGTTGCGGCCCAGAGAACGATCACGTCTTCCCGCGCCGAGGAAAAGAAGTCGGCGACGCACAGTCCCGGCTCGTGCGCCTGGCGCGGGAAGGCGAACAGGGCCTCCGTTCTTCCGGTCTCGTCGAGGATCATGAGCTCGTTTCCGGCGGCTCTGCACCGAAAGAAGCCGTACACGCCGCGGATCTGGAACAGGTCGTCCCGGCGGGCCGCCGCGACGGTCGCTTCGAGGGCCGGTTGCGCCTCTTCCCGGAGGTGCTTTTCATACTCGGAGTCGGAACGATTTCCCTGTTTGTAGCCCCACCTGGCCTGGAACAGGACGCGGGTGTCGAGCCGTTCAAGGAGCGAGTCGAGGGAGTGCGTCACGCGGCGGGTCCCGAAGAACGGGGGATACCAGACGGTCGGCGACTCGAGAACGGATCGGCGGGGGGTTCCGTGCAGGATCGGCACGGGGCGGTCGGGCGTCGGACCTGGACGCGGGGCCGCAGCGCTCACGACGGGGGCGGAAGCGGATGCCTCTGCGGCACCGGCTTTGACGATCCCGTCCATGATGCGAAGGCCATCGAAGGCGTCGGCGGCGTATTGCACGCGCTCTCCGTAGATGGTCCGGAGGTCGGACTCGACATACTCGCGCGTCAGGGCCGCCCCGCCGAGGATCACGGAGGGCCGCAGACCGCGGCGGAGGAGCTCCTCGAGGTTTTCCTTCATGATCTGAGTCGAGCGCACGAGCAGGCCGCTCATGCCGATGATGTCGGCGCCGTGTTCCTGCGCCGCCCGGATCATCGTATCTATATCGACCTTTATACCAAGGTCGATGACGCGGTACCCGTTGTTCTCGAACAGGATTTTCACGAGATTCTTTCCGATATCGTGGACGTCGCCGCTGACGGTCGCGAGGATGATGGCGGGCCCCTGACCGGCGTCCTTGCGGCTGAGGTGGGGTTTGAGCAGGCCGACGGCGGCGCGTACGATCTCGGCCGACTGGAGGACGAAGGGCAACTGCATCTCGCCGCGCCCGAACAGTTCGCCGACCTCGCGCATGGCCGCGATCAGGTGATCGGTGATGATCGTTTCGGGGGCGATCTCATGGCGCATCGAGTCGAGGATCGCCTCGATGCCGGTGCGGTCGCCGTCGAGCACCTTGTCGCGAATCATCTCCGCGGGCGTGCGGTTCCGGTCGGTATCCGCACGGCCGGCCCGTGTTTTGGCGGCGCCGGCGAACGCCTGCATGTATGCCCCGAGATCGGAACCGTCGCGGGAGGCGTCGTGAAGCAGGTTCAGGGCGAGTTCCCGTTCGCGGGGAGGGATCTTGAAGGGCGGGAGAATTCCCGCGGGGTTGACGATCGCCATTTTCAGGCCATTCGCGACGGCCTCGGAGAGGAACACGCTGTTCAGCACCTCGCGGGCTTCGGGAGCGAGGCCGAACGAGACGTTGCTGACGCCGAGAATCGTGAAACAGCGCGGGAACTCGGTCGAAACGGCTTTCACGGCATCGAGGGTTTCGCGGGCGGAGGCGCGAAGTTCGGGGTCGCCGCTTCCGACCGTGAACGTGAGGGTGTCGAAGACAAGATCCTCGTCGCGCAGGCCGAATTCGCGGGTGAGGACGTCGTGGAGACGACGCACGACGGCGAGCTTCCGTTCGAGGGTCCGGGCCATGCCCTTTTCATCTATAGCAAGACATATAAGAGCCGCACCGTAGTCACGGGCGAGTCCGGCGACCGTGCGGAGCTTCACGCCTCCGTCCTCCAGGTTGACGGAGTTGATGACGCAGCGGCCGCCGTGGCGCTGGAGGACCGCCTCGATGACGGCGGGGTCGGTCGAGTCGATCATGAGCGGCAGTTTCACCTGTTTGGCGAAGCGGGGCGCCAGTTCGCACATGTCGGTGATCTCGCTCCGGCCGACGTAGGCGGTCGAGAGGTCGATCAGATGGGCTCCACCGCGGGCCTGTTGTTTGCCCATGGCGGTCATGCCCTCCCAGTCGTTCGCGAGGAGGAGGTCGCGGAACATGCGGGAGCCGTTGGCGTTGGTGCGCTCGCCAACGAGGCAGGGGGGCGGCTCCTGGATGAAACCGACGGAGCCGTACATACTGGCCGCCGAAGCAACCGGCCTGACATCGCGGTTTTTAGGCGATATCGGGCCCACGGCAGCGGCGACGGCGGCGAGATGTTCGGGGGTCGTTCCGCAGCAGCCGCCGACGACGTTCACGCCGTATTCCTCGACGAACCGCTTCTGGAAGGCGCCGAACTCGGCGGGCGGCAGGCGGTAGACCGGTTTGCCGTCGACGTTCTCGGGCAGGCCGGCGTTGGGCATGACGGAGACGGCCTTGCCGGACGATTCGGCCAGAACCTTCACGTGGCGCATCATTTCGAGCGGCCCGGTGGCGCAGTTGATGCCGATCACGTCGATCATGCCGAACGGTTCGAGCACGGACTGGACGGCCCCGATATCGCTTCCCATCAGCATCGTGCCGGCGGCCTCGAGAGTGACCGAGACCATGACGGGGCGGCGGGCGCCTTCCTGGCGGAACAGGCGCGCCAGGGCGTTGAGGGCGGCCTTCACTTGGAGGAGGTCCTGGCAGGTTTCGACGACGAAGATGTCGGCACCGGCGTCCCACAGGCTGCGCACCTGTTCGACGTAGATAGCGGCCATCTCCTCGAAACCGATGTGGCCGAGGCTCGGGAGTCTGGAGGTCGGGCCGATCGAGGCGGCGACGAAGCGTTGTTCCCCGGGGCAGCCCGTCTCGAGCGCCTCGCGGGCGATGCGAACGGCGGCCTTGTTTATAGCATCAACTTTATTTTCGAGGCCGTATTCCGCGAGCGTGAGGCGGTTGGCCCCGAACGTGTTGGTCTCGACGGCGCGGCAGCCGGCGGCCACGAAATCGGCGTGCACCTTCCGGACGGCGTGGGGCGCGAAGAGGTTGAGCGCCTCGTTGCAGCCGTCGAAGCCGCCGAAATCCGCCGTCGTCAGCTGCTGGCGCTGGAGGTTGGTTCCCATCGCGCCGTCGAAGACGAGGATGCGTTCGCGAAGGTGAGCGAGGAATCGTTCGGGAGTGATCATCGGGCGGTTCCTTTCGGGGTTCGGGCAGGTCAGCGCTCGACGGCTTCGAGCACGCGGATGACGTTCGCGACGCGGCCGAAGGGGACGCTGATCTGAACCCCCTGAACGAGCGGCCTGATCTTTCTGAGGGCCTCGATGGCGATGCTGATACCCTCCTCACGCTGGGCCTCGGGCGTGGCGGCTGCACGCATGCGGGCCATGATCGACTCGGGAACGGAGGCGCCCGGCACCTCGTTGTTCATGAACTCGGCGTTCTTGAGGCTCGACAGCGGCCAGATTCCGGCAAGAACAGGGATTCGGACGTGCGAGATGCGTTCGAGGAAGCGTTCGAGCAGGGCTGGGTCGAAGACGGGCTGGGTGATGGCGAACTCGGCGCCGGCGTCCACCTTCCATTCGAACCGGCGGATTTCCTGGTCGAGATCGATGGCGCCGGGGTTCGCCCCCACGCCGATGAGCAGGGCCGAGGGTTTGCCGATCGGGTTGCCGCCGAGATCACGGCCGTGATTGAGCTGGAACACGACGTTCGTGAGGCCGATCGAGTCGATATCGAAAACGGCCGTCGCTTCGGGATAATTGCCCATCTTGGGCGGGTCGCCGGTAATGCAGAGGATGTTGCGAAGGCCCAGCGCGTGCGCACCGAGCAGGTCGGACTGTATGCCGAGAATGTTGCGATCGCGACAGCAGTAATGGAGGACGGTCTCGATGCCGACGTTCTTCTCGATCAGCACGGCAAGCGACATCGGGCTCATGCGGGCCGAGGCGCGAGGGCCGTCGGGAATATTGATCGCATCGACGCCGGCTTCCTTCAGCTGTCGGGCGAGATCGACGGTTTTTTCCGGATCGCAGCCCTTCGGCGGGGTAAGTTCGGCGCTGACGACGAAACGGCCGTGCGCAATCTTCTCGGCAAACCGCGATTTCGCCTCGATGGGAACGGCCTTGATTTCGGGAAGTTCGCTCTCGGGCGCCCTGGCCTGAGCCGGCACGACGACGATCTTGCGCTGAGGCGGCTCGAGGGCCTTCACCGCATTGCGCACCCACCGGATATGTTCGGGGGTCGTTCCGCAGCAGCCGCCGATGAAGCGGACGCCGACCTGGATGAACCGTTTCGCGTACTCGCCGAAGTAGGCGGGGTTGCAGAGATAGATCATGCGTCCGTCGACGGAGCGCGGCATACCGGCGTTCGGCTGGACGATGAGGGGTTTGCGACAGATCTGGTGGATGCGCTCGATCGCATCGAACATCGCCTTGGGGCCGACGGAGCAGTTGAGACCGATGATGTCGGCGCCCCAGCCCTCGAGTTTCGGGGCAAACACGTCGGGAGCGGTTCCGTAGAGAGCGTTCCCATCCTCGTTGATCGTCATCGAGGCGACGATCGGTTTGTCCGTGAGCCTGCGCACGGCGCGGATCGCCTGGTGGATCTCGTTCAGATCGTAAAACGTCTCGAGGATGAACAGGTCGACGCCGCCGGCAAGCAGTCCTTTCACCTGCTCGGAGAAAGCCTCTTCGGCCTCTTCCACGGAGGTCTTGCCCCAGGGTTCGAGGCGGATGCCGAGCGGTCCGATCGAGCCCGCGACGTAGACCTTGTCGCCGGCGACCTGGCGCGCGATCTTGACGCCCTGGAAGTTGATGGCTTCGATCTTATCAGCGAGGCCATGGGGGGTCAATTTGAACCGGTTCGCGCCGAAGGTGTTGGTTTCGATGACCATCGCCCCGGCGTCGATGTATTCGCGATGCACCTGCTGGACGAGGCTGGGGTTCGAGAGGTTCAGTTCGTCGTACACCTGGTTGAGGTAGATGCCTTTGGCATACAGCATCGTGCCCATCGCGCCGTCGAATACGACGGGATGTTCTTCGTAGAAAGCGCGAAAATCCGGAAGAGGCATGTCAGATCCTCCAAAAAAGGTGCCTCATATTGGGGGAAGACCCCATCCCCTGTCAAGAGAGAAACTCGGAACCGGATTCCATCACGTCGCCGTTCGTGCTGAGCCTGTCGAAGCACGAAAGCCGTTCACTCTTCGACAAGCTCAGGATGAACGGCTGGATTTCTATCGCCGCTCTGCGCTTCGCGAGGCTGTAAGCCGTCTCGCGCGCGAGGAAGGAACCGTGATACACTGAATCTCGTATCACCAGGAGGTGCCTTCCAGAGATGGCCTATGCCCCTGACCCCATCAACGTTCTTTCGCTCGATCTGCCGGCGTTCATCATCGGCATCGGATTTCACGAATTCTGCCACGCGTTTGCGGCCGACCGGCTGGGCGATCCGACGCCGCGCGAGGAAGGCCGGGTCAGCCTCAATCCCATCGAGCACCTCGATCCCATCGGAACGGCGCTTCCCATGTATCTCGCCCTGACCGGGGCGCCGCTCGCGTTCGGCTGGGGGAAGCCGGTCATCGTCGACCCGACGAGATTCAAAGACCCGGTCCAGGGATACGGAATCGTCTCGATCGCCGGGCCGCTCGGCAACCTGCTGATCTGCATCGCTCTCGGGCTGGTCATGCGTTTTTCGGGCGAAAATTCGGCCGCCCTGCAGTATATGACGACGCCCACCGGCAATTATATATATCGACTTATATTCAGAGTCTTCACGATGAACATGGGGCTGTTCCTGTTCAATCTCCTGCCCATCCCGCCTCTCGACGGGTCGAAGGTCGTGATGTGGCTCGGCGGGGAAAAGGCGCGCGATGCCTACGATGCCGTCCGCCCCTACAGCCTGCTGCTTCTGATCCTGGTGCTCGCGTCGGGAATCGACCGGTATGTCCTGATTCCGATGTTCATCAAGCTGACTCTCCTTCTTTCCGGCCCGGGAATGGCCCAATATGTGTTCTCGCCGGGGGCATTTGTCGCCGACTTTCTCTGACCGCTGTCAAGGGCAGGGAATGCGTCGGAGACGTCGGAACGGTATACTTGAAGAAATGGATTGAAAAAGGAGGCAGGTATGCGCAATCGTCTCATCGCTCTTCTCGCGGTATGTCTCGTTCTCGGGTGTTCGCTCGGCGCGCTCGCCGAAACGCAGCTGTCGTCGGTGAAGCAGAAGGAAACGCCTTATCTCGTCGGCATCGGCTTCGCCCTGAAGTCGCTCGAGGAGTATATTCCTTCGACGCTGCACGTGAACGTCATCCGGCTCACGGATCTCCAGACCGGCCAGGAGACGAAGCCGAGCTTCAAGGCGAAGCTCGAGTTCGGCGCCGACGCGTATCCCGTCAAGATCATCAGCCCCGAGCCCGAGAAGTTCGAGGCCGACATCATGGAGCCCAACGCGAAGGAAAAGGAGCTTGCGACGCCGATCGGCCATATCACGCTGGGCGTTTCTGTTGCGGACGGCAAGCCCATCGCGACCGGCACGCTTCGCATCAAGACCGCGAACGAAAAGAGTTCAGGCGAGTTCACTCTCCTTCTGAACGCGCTCGCCCTTCCGAACAACGAGAAAAGCGGCACCCGGCTCGAAGGGTCTCAAGGCGCTGACGCTCCGGCCGCAGCCGGTGACACTGCCCGCTGATCCTCGAATTCATCAACCTCTCCGATCCGGTATCGGAGAGGTTTTATCTTCGCTCGCCACGGACATCGGCTGGAGCAGTCCAACGACAAGAACAGCGAATCACTGCGTGTCTCCCCTTATTGAGTCCTGCAGAATGAAAAACAACCGTTCGTCCTGAGCCTGTCGAAGGGCGAAATGAGAAACCATCGGCAAGTTGCTGTTCGTGCTTCGACAGGCTCAGCACGAACGGTATCGAGCATGCACGTGATTGCCGTCTAATTTGAGAGAGGTGAGTAGCACCCCTGAAAATTCCTCCCGGCAGGTTCGATCGAACATGCCGGGAGGGGTTGTCCAAGCAGGAAGGTCGGAACGATCAACGCCCGTAGATATCGCCAAAACGGATGATATCGTCTTCTTCGAGGTATTCGCCATTCTGGACCTCGATTATTTCGAGTGGTATTTTTCCCGGGTTTTCCAGGCGATGTTTCGTCGACTTGGGCACGTAGGCGGATTCGTTCTCGTGGACGAAACGCACCTCATCGCCAATCGTCACGCGGGCGGTTCCGCGCACCACGACCCAGTGTTCCGACCGGTGATAATGCATCTGCAGGCTGAGCCGCTGGCCGGGCACGACCGTGATTCGCTTGATCTTGTGGCGCTCGCCTTCCGAAAGAACGACATACTCGCCCCACGGACGATATCCCGTCGTGTGCTCGGTGGCTTCCTTGCGGCCGGCGTCGCGCAATTGTTTGACGACCTGCCGCACCTGCTGGGAATCGCCACGGCGGGCCACGAGCAGGGCGTCGTCGGTGTCGACGACCAGGCAGTCTTCGAGGCCGATCGTCGCGACAAGCCGCTTGTCACCCATGACGAGCGTGTTCTTCGAGTCGATGGCGATGACGTCGCCTTCGCAGACGTTCCCTGCCGCATCTTTCTCGTGCACCTCGTACAGGGAATCCCAGGAGCCGATATCGTTCCAGGCGGCATGCAGCGGGATCGTGACGACACGTTTCGATTTTTCCATCACGGCGTAATCGATCGAGATATCGGGCATCTCGTTGTAGGCGGGAAGAATCTCGTCGTAGGTCACGCCGAGCCGCGAGGCGACCTCCGGGGCGAGTGCGGCGAGCTCGTCAAGCATGGTTCCGAGGCTGAAGGCGAACATGCCGGAGTTCCAGTAATAGCCGCCTTCGGCGATATACGCCTTCGCCGTCGCTTCGTCAGGCTTCTCGACGAACCGGATCGCCTTGTGGCTGGCAGAGCCGGGTATCGGCTGCTTTTCGCATTGGATGTATCCGTATCCGGTCTCGGGGCGCGACGGCACGACGCCGAACGTCGCGATGAAGCCCTGTTTTGCGGCTTCCTCGGCGGTCCTGACGGCCTTGATGAACTCATCGCCCTGCTGGATGAGATGGTCGGAAGGGGTGACGAGGACGACGTCGTCACGGCTGCAACCCATCTTGTCGAGGCAAAATTTGACGCCGAGCCCGATCGCCGGAGCGGTATTCCGCATGGCGGGCTCGAGAATCAGATGAGGGCATTCCGGCAGTTGCGAATTGACGAAAAACTTGTAGTCGCTTCCCGTCATGACAACAATGTCCTCAAAACCCGCAACGGGCAGAAACCGCTCAGCAGTCTGGCGCATCAGCGACTCCCCGCGATGAATGCGCAGGAACTGTTTGGGAAACAGGGTCCGTGAAAGCGGCCAAAGTCTCGTTCCGGAACCGCCTGCAAGAAGAAGGATCTTCATCATTCGCTCTCCCGTTTTGCGAAGTAGATACAAGCCGATGCACCGCCGTTCAAGCGGCGGAAGTATACCAGATTTTCAGCGCAACACCCACCTCGTGCGCCCTTCGAATTCGAACCTGCCTGTCGAAAAACCGAAGAATGAGGTGTATCGTATCTTCGCATCACCGGAGTGCGGATGAATACCTACGTTCTCATTGCCCTGACCTTCTCGCGGCCGATACGCGACATGCTGGCGGCGCAGTGTCTCGCCGCGCTCGGAACCGGCATGTTCAGCGTGCTGTTCAACCTGTATCTGAAGTCCTCCGGCTACGCGGAAGACGCGATCGGCAGGATTCTCGCCATCCAGGCCCTGAGCGCGGCGCTGGCATCGGTTCCGCTCGCACGTCTCGCCGACACCGTGTCGCGCAGGGCATGTTATATATTGAGCGTGATACTTCTTGCCACGGGGTACATCCTTGCCTCTTCGACGACATCGTTCGGGCTCCTGGTCGTCGCGGCGTCGCTGTGGGGGATCGGCTCTGGCGGGCAGATGGTCTCGGTCCAGCCGTATCTTCACGAGCACAGCCGGCGACGCCAGCGGTCGTATCTCTTCAGCATGAATTTCACCCTGACGCTGACGATGTTCATCATCGCAGGTCTGCTCGCCGGCTGGTTGCCGGCCGTCGCCGGCAGGTTCGGACTCATGGAGGCGCTCTCGGAGCCTGAGCGGCTGCGCCGGTGTCTCCAGGTCGGCGCTGGTTTCGCCGTCCTCGCGGCGTTCTTCTCGCGAAGGCTCAAGGAACCGGTCAGACACCACCCCGCGAGCCAGGCCGCGACGTCCGGGATGCATCCGGAACCGATTCCGCCCCGATCCCTGATCTTTCGCTACGTCGTCACGACCGCCCTGACGGGGGCCGGCGCAGGGCTGATCGTTCCATACTTTAATTTATATTTCCGCGACTGGGTCGGAAGCGGCGTGTCGGAGATCGGCACCGTCTTCGCGCTTTCCCAGCTGACGACGGCGATCGGCGGGGCCCTCTCGCCCCTCATGACGCGCCGCGTGGGGCTCGCCGCCGGCGTCACGCTCACCCAACTGGCGTCACTGCCGTTCATGCTCGTCATGGCCCACACGCACGAGTTCCTGGTCTGTGCCGGCTGCTTCCTGTTCCGCGGTGCCTTCATGAACATGGGCATCCCGATCAGGGAACAGCTCATGATGGCGCTCGTCCCCGCCCATCTCCGGGCGAGCGCGGCGGCGGCGGAAAGCATCTCGTGGTTCCTGTCCTGGGGAATCGTGATGTCGTTTTCCGGCACCCTGATCATTCATCGGGGCTATCCGTTCTGCCTGTACACGACGCTCGTGCTGTATACCGCATCCAGCGTGCTGTTCTGGTGCTGGTTCCGGGAAAAGGCCTGACCGCCTTCCTTCCCTATCGATTCCTGCTGAACTGAAGCTCCTATTCGCCCTGAGCCTGTTGAAGGGCGAGAGGCCGTTCATGCTTCGACAGGTTCAGCACGAACGGAACTCGGAAGCCGACGTTCGTACTGCAGATATCAAGATGGGCTTGCAAACAGGTTGTTTGCGAATCTTTTCTTGAATTGTCGCGCCCCGGCGTAGTAAAAAATCATGTACACACTTTTTCCGCCACCGGAGGCATTCATGAGTCACAGCATGCACTGGGATATGACCCCGTTCTTCCCGTCATTCGGAAGCGCGGAGATGACGGCGTTCCGCGACGCGCTCGCCGCCGATATCGCCGCTCTCACTGATCGCGCCGCGCATACCCCCGGACTGAACGCACGGACGGCCAAAACCTGGGACGAGATTTTCCGGACTCATGAAAGCCTGTACGTCAGGTACACCCATTTTCTCTGCTACCTCGACTGCCTCGGCGCCACCGATGCCGCGAACGAAGCGGTCCAGGGCGAAATTGGCCGACTGGCCCTCGTCGATGCTGCCCTTCAGAAGCTCGACGTGGAGCTGAAGCGCGCGCTCAAGACCGTCTCCGATCCTGTCTTCACCTCTTTCATTCGCCGGAAGGACATGGCACCGATCGCTTACCATCTGACCCGGCAACGCGAAGATGCGCGCCGGACGATGAGTCCCGAGCTCGAAGTCCTCGCCGCCGACCTCGGCGTCGACGGGTTTTCCTCGTGGGGCAGGCTGTACAACACGATCGCCGGGAAACTCCGGTTCGAACTGGTGTATCCGGACGGCCGGCGCGAGATGAAATCGATGGCCCAGCGGACGGCCCTGATGGAGGATCCGGACCCGCGTATCCGGCGCGCCGCGTTCGAGGGCGGCAACGCCGCCTGGGAAACCTACGCCGACGTCTGCGCCGCCGCCCTGAACCATATCGCCGGCACGCGGCTCACGCTGAACGCGCGCCGCGGCGTCGAGCACTACCTCGACGTCGCCCTGTTCCAGGCGCGCGTTTCCCGGGCCACGATCGACGCGATGATGAAGGCGGCCGCGGGCGGCCGCGACCTGTGCAGCCGGTTCGCGCGCGTGAAATCCGCCAGACTGGGGCTTCCGGGCCTCGCCTGGTACGACATCGAGGCGCCGCTTCCCGTCGCCGACGACCGGAAATACGAGTGGACCGATGGCGTCGAGATGCTGGCGAAGGCCTTCTCACGCACCTTTCCCGAGCTCGGCGAGTTCCTGCTCCACATCCTTGAGAAGCGCTGGGTCGACGCCGAGCCCCGCCCCGGCAGGCGGCCGGGCGCCTTCTGCACGGGCTCGCCGCTCATCGAGGAGCAGCGCATCTTCATGACGTTCGAGGGCGGTTTCGGCGACCTGCAGACGCTCGCCCACGAGTCGGGGCACGCATTCCATTCCCAGCTGATGGAGAACATGCGGGCCTTTTCGCGCGCCTACCCGATGACGCTGGCCGAGACGGCCTCGACGTTCGCCGAACTGATCCTGACCGACAGCCTGCTGAGCGACCCAGCCGTGCCGGATACGCAGAAGGCGTCATTGCTGAACATCCAGCTCAGTAACGCCATCATGTTCCTGCTGAATATCCCGCTGCGCTACGAGTTCGAAAAAGCCTTCCACGACGAGCGCCAGAAGGGCGAAGTCGGCGTCTCGCGCATCAAGGAACTGATGACGACGACGCAGCGGCGCGTGTTCGGCGACGTGCTGCGCGAAGGCGGCGAGGATCCGCTGTTCTGGGCGTCGAAACTGCACTTCTACCTGACCGACATTACGTTCTATAACTTTCCATATACATTCGGTTTTCTGCTCAGCCGCGGCATGTATGCGATGCTTCGGCGCGAGGGGGCGTCCTTCCTTCCGAAATACAAGGAGTTTCTGCGCCTCTCGGGCAGCGACACAGCCGAAAACGTCGCAAAGCGCGCCATCGGCGTCGACCTCACCTCCGTCGAGTTCTGGGCCGCCTCGGTTCAAAGTCTCGAAGATGACCTCCGCCGCTTCGAAACGCTATTGAAAACAGTGCCCAATATGAAAAAGTAGCATCGCCAAAGATCTTTCAGTGTATAGTGGGGTGATAGAAGCAGAATTCGATTGAATACGGCTTCTGCATGAGCGAGGAAGTTTCGAGAGGGAGGTTGCAGGGTGGATCTGATCCTCTTCCTGATCGTGGCAGGGGTGTTCTGGTATGGCATTCGCTCCATTCGAGCGCAGCTGAACACAGGCGCAGACAAAAACGAAGCCGAGAATGAGCTGAAAAAGCGGATTATCAGGCTCGAACGCCGGATGGAACGGCTCAACGAACGTCTCGACATTTTCTCGTCCGAGCTCTGGGCATTGAAGAAAAACGCCGGCCTCCCCGCGGAACAGCAACAGGCTGAGCCCCTCGCCAAACCCGAAACCGTCGCGAAGTCCGCCGTGACGGCACCGCCCCTCGAACCGCCCACACCTCCGGTTATACCTCAAAAGCCCGCTCCTTCCTGGAAAGACCCGCTCGAATCTTCCGTGCAGCCCGATGAGGCGTTGGGAAGCGAACTGCCGGTCATGCCCGTCGAGCCTCTCCTTCCGGTCGTCATCGAGACGCCGGATCAATCCGTTTCGGCTCAACCGTCACCGACTCCCGTCGATGCCGGCAGGGAGTTATTCACACCCACGCCGGAAACGGCTGGCGAGTCACCCAACGTTCTATCGTCAGCGATATTCAAAGAGTCCCCAGAGGCTTCCCCCAGATCGTCGGCACCAGCGGACTCCGGCCCTGTGCCGCCCTCGGCCCCCGTTGCCGAAGAGAAACCCTTTGCCTTCGACTGGGAGAACTTTCTCGGGAAAAAGTTGTTCGCCTGGATCGGCAGTTTCGCGCTGTTCCTCTCGGCCCTGTTTTTCGTCAGGTATGCCATCGAGAACGACCTGGTCAGTCTCGGCATGCGGCTCGTGCTGGGTTTCTTCGTCGGCGCGGGCTCGATCGCCGGCGGCCTGTGGCTGAAACGCTACGGCTACCGTCAGACCGTCGACGGCCTGTGCGCCGCCGGCCTGGCGATTCTCTACGCCGTTTTCATCGCGGCGCACCGTCTGCCGGTCGGCGACCCGTTCATCGGCACGGCGGGCACGTTTTCGCTCCTGACTCTGCTGACGGCCGGCGCCTTCACCTTGTCGGTGCGTCTCGACTCGCTGTTCGTCGCAATTCTGGCGTTGGTCGGCGGTTTCCTCGTTCCGCCCTTCGTCTCGACCGGCCACGACAACCCGCTCGGCCTGTTCGCCTACGTGACGCTGCTGGACACGGGCCTCGCGGCTGTCGCCCTCCGGAAACAGTGGGGCGTCCTCATCACGCTCGGCGCCATCGGCACGATGCTGATGCAGGCCGGCTGGGTCTTCAAGTTTTTCGAAGCCGCGAAGGCCGTCACGGCCTGGCTGGTCTTCGCCTGGTTCCCGCTGTTCTTCACCGTCGTCGGACATCTCGCGAACAAACGCGGATGGGACGATCCGCACATCGTCCGCGTCGCACGTGTTTTCCCGCTGATCTCCATGTGGATCAGTTTTTATATTTCTTCAAAAATAGTATCTATCCAGCAACCCGACACGGAAATTTCCGGGCCGTCGCTGGTTTACAGGCCGTTTGCCATGGGGAACGGAGGCCTGGTCATGTCCCTTCCCTACTGGTTCTCGGCGCTAATCGGCTGGCAGGCGCTCCGGGACGCCGCAACAGCGGTCTTCGCGAAATACGCACACGTCATCGTCTTCCTGCTCACTTGGAACTGGACGACATACGGTTTCACGCCGGACGCAGCCGGAACGGCCTGGGTCCTGTTCGCGGCGTATCCCGCCTTCTTCTTCGCCCTCTGGCGGCTCGGCCTCCGGTCCGAGCGCGACGCCCCCGAGCTTTCGTCGAGCGCGCGCTGGTCCGGCCTGCTCGCCTTCTCCTTCAATCTGTATCAACTGTTCCAGCAGGAACTCGGGAACAGCCCGGCGCACATCTTCTCGCTGACGGCCCTGCTCGCGGTGGGGCTTGCCTGGCAGGCGATGAAAGACGAGTCGGCGGGCCCGTTCCATTTCGGCAGCGGCCTCTCGTCGTTCACCATCATTGCGCTCTGGGCGAGCATGTATGCTCTCAGGGACAACATGACCGCCGCGTATCTCGCCTTTCTCGGCTTCCCTCTCTTCTTCGTGGGCACGTCGAAGCTGGCGGCCGTTCGCGGCAGACTGGACACGAATCTGAAGACGGCGGGCCGCGTTTTCCCGCTTGCCGGCATGGCATTCGCCGCGATGACGGCAGGCTGGGAGCAGTATGGCTCGAGCCCGGCGCTTGCGTTTTCCCTCGTGTTCGTCATCGATCTGATCCTGGCCTGGGAGGCCCGCGGCGACCGCGAGGCCGCCCCGTATCACACCTACGGCTGCTGGGCCACGTTCGCCGTGCTCTGGATCTGGGGGCACCAGTTCGGCACGCCGGAAACCGCCATGACCGGGTCGGCGGCGTTCTTCGGCTTCACCGCCTTCTACGCCGCCGCCTGGAAAATCGTCCGACATCTGGACGGCGACGCCGATCACATGGCGTATCCGGCGCGCCTCGCCCCTCTCGTTTCGATGACCTGGGTCGCCTGGATGCTCACGCAGGATTCACTTGCGGCCCAACCGGTCAAAGTGCTGGGCCTCCTGTTCCTCCTCGATCTCATTCTGACCTGGCAGACGGTCGAGGACGACGGGGCGCGACCCTGGCACATGGGAGCCAGCATCGCCGGCTTCGCGCTGCTGATGACCTGGACGACGACGGCGCTGACCGAAGCGCTGCTGCCGATCGCCCTCGGGTTCTATCTCCTGTTCGGCGCCCTCCACGCGCTGCTGCCCATCGTCCTGCAGCGGCTGCGCCCCTCGGGCGATGCCTACAACTGGATGCACCTGTATCCCGCACTCATGCTCCTGATCATGATCGCGCCAATCCTGAACCATACCGCCGCGTGGCCGATCATGATGCCGGTCATCTTCCTCCTCAACTTCGTCGGGCTGATCGCCTCGTGGCTGTCGAGCGCGATGTGGATCGGGATCGTAATGCTGACGGTGACGACGGGCTGTTTCGGCGCCTGGATCTTCACGATGAAGGAAGTCACCGAACTCCCCGGTTTCCTCGGCGTGCAGGGGTTCTTCGCCGTCGCGTTCCATATCTGGTCACATATATCCTTCCCGAAGCAGGGCGAGAAATCGCTGTATGCGGGAACCCCCGCGTGGCTGAAACGGGTGCGCGAGCTGGCGTTCGGCCCGCAGGCCGAAGGGGAATCGGAGGCCGGCACATCCCTCGATATCGCGCTGCTGCCGTCGCTCTCGGCGTTTCTGCCGTTCATCCTGCTCACGATGGTCGTGCTCGTCATCAAAAGCATGCCCGATCCGTCGATGGTGTTCGGCCTGATGCTTCTGCTCGCGGTGATGCTGCTGCGCCTGACGCACCTGCTCGCCGTCGACGGCCCCGCAATCGTCGCCCTGATGAGCACGGCGATGGTCCAACTCTGCTGGCAGACGCAGCATTACAAGGGCGAGAACTGGCTCCTGCTCACCGCCTGGCACACGGCCATCTTCGTCCTGTTCTTCGGCTTTCCCCTGCTGTACCGCGAACGCATGCAGAACCGCACGCTCCCCTGGATCGCCGCGGCCGCATCGGGGCCGATCCAGTTTTTCCTGCTGTATCAGACGTTGACGACGGTCCACGGCAAGGCCTGGATCGGCGCGCTGCCCATTCTCTTCGCAGCCCCGTTCCTGTATGCGATGAAGGAGCTGGTCAGAAAGCTTCCCGAGGAACTCCCCGGCCGGCTTTCGATCCTTGCCTGGTTCGGCGGCACGGCCCTGTTCTTCATCACGCTCGCCTTCCCGCTGCAGCTCGACCAGGAGTGGCTGACGATCGGCTGGGCGCTCGAGGGCGCGGCCCTGTGCTGGCTGTTCATCCGCATCCCCCACCCCGGCCTCCGGCTCTGGGGCATCGCCCTGCTCGTGACGGCGTTCGCGCGGCTCGCCCTCAACCCCGAGGTGCTCGAGTATCACGCCCGCTCCGGCGTTCCGGTGCTGAACTGGTATCTCTATGCCTACGGCATCGTCACGGCATGTCTTATAGCAGGCGGAATATATCTCGCTCCGCCGCGCAACAAGCTGTTCGAGTATGACGTGCCGAAATGGCTGTTCTCGTTCGCGACGATCCTCGCCTTCCTGCTCGTGAACATCGAGGTCGCCGACGCATTCAGCCAGGGCGCACGCATCGACTTCCAGCTCAAGCTGAGCCGAGGCCAGGACCTCACGTATTCGCTCGCCTGGGCCGCTTTCTCGTTCATCCTGCTGATCGTCGGCATCTGGACGAAGCGACGGGGTGCGCGCATCGCGAGCATCGGGCTGATGGCCGTGACGATCGTGAAAGTGTTCCTATACGACCTGATCGATCTCGGTGGCCTGTACCGCGTCGGCTCGCTGCTCGGACTGGCCGTTGCGCTGATGATGGTGTCGTTCCTGTATCAGAAATTCCTGTCGGCGCCGGAAGAGGCGGATGCATCCTCGCCCGCCGACGCATCGAAGAAGGAGACGTTCGTATGAAAATGCTGATCACCGCCCTGGTTCTCTCCCTGTGCGTGCCTGCGTTCGCCGCCGACGATATCATCCGGCCGCCCGCCGCCCGTCGCGAACTGTCCGACCGATTCGTTCCGCCCGCCACAGGGCCTGTGAAGATCGCCTTCTTCGACGCCGACAGCACGCTTCGCGTCGCTCCCAGCGGGGCCCCGGCCCCCAACTTCGCGACCGACGTGGCGCTCCTGCCGATGCTCGAGCAGCCGATGCAAAAGGCCGAACGCGACGGCTACCTGATCGCCGTCGTCTCAAACCAGGCCGGCGTCGCGGCCGGGTATCTCACCCTCGAGCAGGCGGAGGCCGCCATGCAGAACACCGTATGCGGCCTGGCCTCGCGCGGCATCGCGATCCATTACTACGACTACGCCGATCAGAAGGATGAGAACCGCAAGCCCGACATCGGCATGGCGAAACGGCTGGCCGATATGGTTCAGAAAAAATTCGGCCGCGATATCGACTGGGTGAACACGATCATGGTCGGCGACTCCGCCTGGAAGAAGGACGTCGAGCAGGAGCCCGACGGCGGGCCCGGCCAGGACGGAAGCAATAACGACCGGCTGTTCGCCGAAAATCTGAAAAAAGCCTACGGCGGCGTGACGTTCCATCACGCCCGCGACTTTTTCGGATGGAAAGCCGCCGGAGTTACAAATTTTGAAAACTATACAGCTCTGAAAGACTGGCTCGAGAAATCCGGCAACGCCTCGGCGTCTCCGGCCGCGAGCGGCGCCATGACTCCGGCGGCCGGTTCCGCCAAGCGGTGGAAGGCGTCTCCCGCGATGTCGATCGACACATCGAAGACCTATATCGCGACGCTCAAGACAAGCCTGGGCGACATCAGGATCGAACTGTTTGCGAAGGAGTCTCCGGCCACCGTCAACAACTTCGTTTTCCTTGCCCGCGAGGGCTTCTACGATGGAACAATATTTCATCGTATTATAAAAGACTTCATGATTCAGGGCGGCGACCCGCTCGGCACAGGCGAGGGTGACCCGGGCTACAGTTTCAACGACGAACTTCCCGCGAAGCATTCGTACGAACCCGGCATCGTGGCGATGGCGAACGCCGGCCCCAACACGCAGGGCAGCCAGTTCTTCATCTGCAACGGCGAAAGGGCGAAGAAGCTCGACACCCGGCCGAACTACACCCAGTTCGGCAAAGTCGTCGAGGGGATGGACGTCGTCCTGAAGATCTCCTCGGTCGAGGTCCGCCCGAACGACGGCGGCGAGATAAGCAAACCCGCCGTTCCCCCCGTCCTGCAGAGCGTAACCATCGAAGAAAAATAACGTTCCCTGCCGACAGGCTGACAGGGACTCCGGTGCGGTGGAAGTCACTCACCGGAGTTCCTACTCGTCGCAAAAGCAACACGACACTCATCCCGTATACTCGCATACTCGATGCCGTTCGTGCTGAGCTTGTCGAAGCACGAAAGCTCTCGCCCTTCGACAGGCTCAGGGTGAACGGATGGTTTTCATTCTGCAGGAATCAATAACATATGAGAGGAGTTTTTGTTTACCGCCAGCCGGCAAGAATCTCCAGACACCGGCGGTTCAAGGCCTCGGCCCGTTCCGGCGTTTCGGCTTCATTGTAGCACCGCAGTTCGGGAGCATTTCCCGACGGGCGCAGATGAATGATCTCCCCGTTCGCGAACGTCATGCGCAGGCCGTCGGTCTCGTCGAGTGCGGCAATCGGGCCGAACTCCCCGGAGAAGGTTCGCTCCGCCCCGCCATCGCGTGCAAGCGCGGCAATACGGTTCTTCGCAATCGCCGATGGAAACGTTTCGAGCCGACCGCTCGCCGTATAGCGGGCCGGGAGCAAAGCCGTGAGCTCTGAAAGAGAGCTGTCGCGCTCCCGGGCAAACCGGAGGAGGGCAAGAATCACGATCAGCGCATCTCGCGTCGGAAGAGGCGCGAGAAGACGGCCCTCCAACTCGATCGGACTCTGGATCAAAAATCCGCCGTTCGCCTCGTATCCGACGACCCTCCCTTGCTCGGCCGCCTGCATCGCGGAGATCACATAGGGCGATCCAATGCGGGTTCGGACCACCCGGTCGAACCAGCCGCACTTCTCGACGGCGGTGTTGCTCGAAACCGGGGTCACCACGGTATTCGCCCCAAGCCATTTCGCGGCAAGAATGCCCGCGACGTCTCCCCGAATCCATTCCCCTCGCTCATTCCCGACAAGCGGCCGGTCGCCGTCGCCATCGGTCGAGCAGAGGGCGAAATACCGCCCCCCGGCCGCCCAGTCTCTGGCGAGCGCGACGTCCTCCGGACGCACCGCCTCCGTATCGACCGGGATAAACGTCTCCGATCGGGCGAGGCGGACGACTTCAGCGCCGAGCCGCTCGAGCACTTCCACCAGGATGTCTCGCGCCACGCCGGAATGTTCGTAGACGCCGATGCGCATTCCAGAGAGGCACCCGGAAGGGAAAAATTCTATATATCTTTTTATATATATTCGTCTGGCTTCTTCCGCCTCCGGCGGAAGCTCCTCCGGGGCTTTCAGCGCCCCGGTCTCGTCGAACACATCCGGCAGTATGACTTCTTGCGCCCGAATGCCCGCCTCGTCCTCTTTCAGAATTTCCCCGGCCGGGCGGTTGAATTTGATGCCGTTTCGATCGTCCGGGATGTGACTGCCCGTTACCATCGCGCTTGCGATCCCGCCATCGATGCCCCAGGCCGTGAGGGCGGGGGTCGGAATGGCTCCGCCGTTGATCGGCAGGTATCCGCTGTTTCGGGCCGCCATGGCGCACGCCCGCATGATCCGGGGCGTCGAGGGTCGAAGATCGCCGGCGAGCGCGAACCGAGCGCCAACGGAAATTTCGCCTCTCGTTTCGAGATGCCGCAGGAAACCCGCGGTATAGGCATAGCATACCCTGTCGGTCATCGACGCGACCAATCCCCGCGCGCCGCTCGTTCCAAATCCGACCCCGCTTCGGTCCATCAAATCGGCAATGCGAATCTTTTCTGGCATGACAGCTCCTCTTTTCCGCCCTTCGGAGGCACTTGAGCACGATACCTTCAGGCATTTTCAAGGGTCAAGGCATTTGTGCTCAACGGGGGCAACGGCGAAAACGCCCCTCGCCCCGCTGCAGGGCGAAAACCACAACATGGGGAGGTGCGATATACTTATGCCTGTGACACGCAGAATCATCGACCCTGGGAAACATCCGGAACGGAGAATTGTTGAATGTTGAAGCGCCTTTTCTGGGTATGGTTCATCCTGATCGCCGGAGTCCTGCCTGCAGCGGGCGCGCAGGGGTGGATTTTCGTCACTCCGGAGCCCAGGGATTCCGGTCGCCAGCCATCGGGAATGAATGACGTTCGGATCGTCGACGTGCCGTCCGGAAGGGCGTTCGCGTTTCGCGAGGTCGCCCCGGGCGACGATACCCGCGTCGATGCCGTCCGGGCCCTTCTTGCCGGCAGCAAAGCCTGGCGGAAAGCCGTCGATCTGCTGGGCCAGGCGCGAAGGCTCGCGCCCGCTCCGGGCCAGAAATGGATTGCCGGAAACGCCCCCCTGCCCATCTGGATTCTCCCACCGAACGAGAACGGCCGAGGGCCGGGGGTGACGTCGCTCATGCCCCTGCGCGTGACAACAGCGCGCGCCGCCTTCGACGCCGCCCAGCTGCTTCAGGTCGACGGACTGAAACTCCCCGGCGGCGCGGTCCTCACCGTCGGGGAGCTCGCCTCGGCCGGCGCGCTGCTTCCCATGCTCTGCCACGAACTCTTCCATGCGATCCAGGCGGAGTTGTATCGCGAACGGTATATTTACTTCACGCTGCTCGGCGAGCCGGCGGGACCGCACGACTCGCCCGCGGAAACCGATCCGATGCTGGCCTTCCGTGAGGGTTTCGCCGAGGCCGGCGAACTCTGGCTCGGTGAGCAGTATCCGGAAGAATTCGCCGTCCGGCGCGGCCGGGGGATTCGGCCCGAATCCGTGCGATTCGCGGAGGCGACGTTCAAGAACCGGCAGGTGCTCGCCGCGCGCAACCGGTTCATCTACACGGCCGACGGCCGCGTCAAAGACGGCAGGCTCGATTCCGGGAAGACGGACCTGTCGACGGAAGGCGTCATCGCGAGCCTGCTTCAGACGATTCTCGGCCATGCGGGCCTGCCGGACGCCCCCCATTCGGTTTTCACGACCATGGCCCGCGGCGCGCCCCTCACGTTCTTCGATTTCGTCTCTGCACTCATGCGCGACAATCCGGCCCGGGCCGCGACCATCCGCTGCATTCTGCTCGAATTCACCTGCTACACGATCGCCTCGCCCGACGCCATCTCCCGGTATCAGGCGTATTACCTCGCCCGGAAGGCGTTTCTCGTCGGGAAACTGCCGCGTGAAGAGTATCTGCGTGTGCGCAACGCCTGGCAGGAGTGGAAAGACCTCCAGCGACAGCGGATCGAAGCCGGCGCCCCCCTCGTCGAGGCGGTTCCCCAGCCGCTGATCGTCGCGAGCAAACAAGGCTACACCCTCGATCTCAATGACCCCGACCTGGAACGGCTCGCCTGGCACCTCGAATCGTTCCTCCCGGCCAGCGACACCGTGGCCGCCAGGCAACTCGCGGCCCACTACGCGGCGCAGATCGCCGAGCAGCGTTCGCGATTCGGCATGTTCTTCTCGGTCCGCCAGCTCGACGGCGCCGTGCCGGCCTCGCTCCTCGCGCAGTTCGAAACCGGTTGGAAGGCTTATCTCGAAAAAGCCGAAGTCCAGCTCGACAGGGAAATATCACGCCGACGGCGCCTCGAAGGATACTAATACCTATTGATCGACGGACTCAGAGAGGCGTGCCGTCGAGAACGACCGCAAGCATGTCGTCCTGCGGATCGCCAGTTCCGGCAAACGCGAACGCCCATTCGACGAGTTTCTTCGCGCAGAGTTCCGGCGAAAGAGCGACGTTCTGTTCGCACACGGCGATGATTCCCGCGTGGTCGACATGCTCTCCGGAAGATGAGCGACTTTCGCTGATCCCGTCGGAGTAGAGAACGAGTCGCTTGCCCCTGATGTCGACGGAGACGTCCGGGAAATCCGTCTCGACGAAGTATCCGATCGGCGCCCCACCATCGACTTCGAGCACGCTCCCCTTTCCCGCCGCGTCGATCACGATGGGATACGGATGCCCCGCCCGGCTGAGGGTGAGATCGACGGTTGTCGGGTTGAAGACGAACGCCAGCGCCGAAAAGGTGTTGATCCGAATCGCGAACTCGGCCCGCTTCCGGGAGAGGAAGTCCAGGATCTCGGACGGCTGATCGATTCGCTTCTCCCGCAGTTCGCTCAGGCTGCTTCGGAGAAATGCCGAAACCATGGCCGCGGCCAGCCCGTGCCCGCAAATATCGAGAACGACGCCGGCGACGCGACCGTCGCGAAGCTGAAAGCAGATGAACATGTCGCCGCCGGCGTCGGCGGCCAGGCAGTAGCTGTAGCCGATGCGGGCATAGGTCGCAAGCTGTTTCGGGTCGGGGAAGAGGGCGCGCTGCACCTCGACGACGAGTTGGGACTGAAACGCCTCTTCGGCGGCTTCTCTGAAGATTTCGATCCCGCCGATGACCTTCCCGTTGGAATCGTGGATGGGCGAAACGGAGACGAACATGGGAATTCTCGTTCCATCCCGTTTTTTCGCAAACACATATGTCGAAACGCTTCGGGACCGGTTTTCCGCCATGCACAGATGAAGAGGGCAAACCGTCGAAACGCACAGTCTCCTTCCGTGCCGGTCGGTATGGCAGAGAATATCCTCCTTGCAACACTTATCGACAACCTCTTCGCGAGTCCAGCCGGTGATTTTCTCCGCCGTGCTGTTCCAGAAAACGATCCGCCTGTCCAGATCCGTGATGTAGATCCCCAGGCCGGCGACGCGCTCCAGAATTTCGCTGGCAGGAGCGGAAAGGATCAATTGGCTCTTCGCGCCATCCATGACGTATTTTTTCCCCTCCCTTTCGTCTCGGAACGATGTCTTCGGAACCTCTTTTCAGGATACTTCCGTCCGGCATCGAAATCCATCGGAATTTCCGCGGGAAAGCTCAGGAGAAAGTGTCGGCAAGCAGTCGAGCCGGAGGTATCCCCTTCGCTGCGAGGATCATGCGTGAAGCCGCCACCATTCGTTCAGGGCCGCACAGCAGGGCGACGGCCGTTCGTTCCGATGGGAACCGGCGTTCGAGCGCTTCGGTGACCAGGCCGCGTTCGAACATGCCGGCCTCGCCGTTTGCAGGAACGGGGCATTCCTGGGCGCAGGGCACGTAGATCAGCCACGGATGCTTCCGCGCCATTCCGACGGCCCATGCATGGTCGTAGAGGGCCTCGGGAGTCGCGGCACCGGCGAACAACCAGGTTCTCGAAGGGTTGGACCGGCCGGCCATCTCGAGAACGATCGCCTTCATCGGCGCGAAGCCGACGCCGCCGGCGACGCAGACGATCTCGGTCTCGGGGCCTGTTTTCGGAAGGGTCATCGCCCCGTACGGGCCGGAAAACCAGAATTCGTCGCCTTCGTTGCGTTCACAGAGCCACGGGCTGAGTTCGCCTTCCGGAACGCGCCGGACGTGCAGTTCGAGGGTTTCCGGCGTTGCCGGGTCGGAAGCGAGAGAGTAGGCCCGCGTGAGCGGCTCGTCACCCGGTTGCGGACGTTCCCGGAAAACCTGGATATACTGGCCCGCCGCGAACCGCCACCCGGAGGGCTCCCGGGGCCGGAGGAGAAGCCTGTATATATCTGACGATATTTTTTTGCAGGACACGACCTCGGAACGGACGAACCGTGCGGCCCTGGCGTCTTCAGGCAGTTCCGCCTCGATCTCGCATCTCACCCGGACCTGGCAGGCGAGCCGGACGCCGGAGCGAAGATCGGCGGGGGAGACAAGCAGTTCCTCCGACGGTGCGGGTTCGCCTCCGCCGCGCATCACCCGCACCCGGCAGATGCCGCAGGTGCCGCGCCCGCCGCACGAACCCGGGAGCAGGAACCCTTCGGCCCGCACGGCGGCGAGCAGGCTCTGGCCGCCCGAAACGGACCGGGTTTCGTCTTCGCCGAGGCGGAGGGGCACTTCCGGCCAGCGACAGAGAATGTTGCGCACGAACAGGATCAGCAGGCAGAGGCCGCCAACCAACCCGTCGATCAGCAGGACGGCCATGAGAAGCTCCCCGAAAGGTCCGGTCGGCATCAGCCCCCCACCCCCGTCAGACATCCGAACGCGAGCGCCATGAGCGAGGCGAGGGTCATCACGACGCCGACCGGCCCCAAGGCCGCCGGCGGCCGGCAGAAGATCAGATGTCGTCGAAGCCCGCCCAGGAGAAGGATCGCCACCGTCCAACCGAGGCCGCTTCCCAGCGCGTACACCAGCGTCTCGGCGAATCCGTATTCCCGGAACGAGGCGAACAGGGAGACGCCCAGGATCGCGCAGTTCACCGCGACCAGGGGCAGGAAGACGCCGAACGCGGCGAAGATGCGAGGGGCGAACCGGTCGAGGAACAACTCCAGCACCTGGGTCAGCGCAGCGATCACGAGCATGAACGCGAGAATCTGCATGTATTCTATGCGATATGGGAGAAGAACGTATCTCATGATCAGCCAATTCAGGGCGGCGGTCACCGTCATGACGAACGTGACCGACCCTCCCATCGCCGCCGCGAGCGCCGGCTTCCGGGACAGCGTAAGGAATGGGCAGAGGCCGAGAAAGCCCGCGAGAGCGATGTTTCCCGTGAACACCGAGGTCAGGAACAGGTTGGTCAGCGAACCGCTCATGCGTCCCCTCCGGTTCCGGGAGTCGGTGCGTCCGGCCGGGAGGGGCCGCAGCAACCGGCGGGGCCGGGCCTCGTTTCGGAGCCGCGCAGATATCGGAAGAGGGCGAGCGTGAGGGCAAGCGCCAGGAAGGCCCCCGCCGGCCGCTGAAAGAAGGCGCAGGCCGGATACCACGCCGGCGCGAGGTCGTATCCCATCACCCGCCCCGTGCCCAGCAACTCGCGAGTCGCCGCAATTGCGACCAGGACGGTTCCATAGCCGAGTGAAGCGCCGAGCGCGTCGGCAAGGGCCTCGACCGGCGGCCGGAGCGAAGCGCAGGCCTCGATCCGGCCGAGGATGATGCAGTTCGTGATGACGAGCCCGACGTAGGGCCCCAGTTCGCCAGCGATCGCCGGAGCGTGAAGTCGGAGCAGTTTTTCGAGCAGGATGACCGGTGTCGCGATGAGCAGAAGCGACGTGACGATCCGATAGGTCGCGGGAATGCGGCGCCGAAGGAGGGAAACGACCAGGGCGCTGATCAGAAGCGTGACGGTCACGATTCCCGCCATGACGGCCGCATACCGCACCGCGCTCGTCACGGCGAGCGTCGAACAGATGCCGAGCACCGAAACGAAGATGGGATGATGATCTCCCAAGCCGGCCCGGAACAGTTTCCAGGCCTCACTGCGTCTCAGGGCCGCGGTCTCGTTTCCGTTCATCGGTTGATCCGCTTCATCGCAGCGTTCACCGCCTGAACGACCGCCGCGCAGGATATCGTGGCGCCGGTGATGGCCGGGACCTCGCCCTGGTCGGCGCGAGCGGTGCCGGTGGCGAGGCGAATACCGGTCGCGGCAGGCAGGCCGGCGAACGGGCGTTCGAACTCGGGATCGGCGATCCGGCTTCCGAGTCCCGGCGTTTCGCCCTGCGCGATGACGCTGACGTCTGCAAGCAGGCCGGTTCCGCGATCGAAGGCGACCAGAAGGCGGATTTTTCCCCACATGGCCGTTCCGTCCTGC
Source organism: Candidatus Ozemobacteraceae bacterium (assembly GCA_035373905.1). Classification (NCBI taxonomy): domain Bacteria; phylum Candidatus Rifleibacteriota; class Candidatus Ozemibacteria; family Candidatus Ozemibacteraceae; species Candidatus Ozemibacteraceae bacterium. The sequence continues at coordinate 29,904 of DAOSOK010000042.1, forward strand.
TCGCAGAGCATCAGGTCGGGGCGCCTGCGTGATCGGAACAGGCCTTCGTCGGCGGCCCGCACCGGGACGAACTCGGCCTGGAAGGCGGCCGCAAGACGCCCCGGTCCTTCCGCGCCGGAGGCCGTTCCGGCGCCCATGACGGGGGTCGGCGAGCCGGAATGCCCCGCGACAAGTTCGAGGGCCCGTGTCATGAACTCGGGCGACACCCCGGGCGGCGGACGCAGGAGGATGTCGCCCCCCGACATGACGACCGTGCAAACGGCCGCCAAGACGAGCACGAAACCGATGTCGCGCAACGCCTTCATGCGGTCGCTTCCTCGCCGGAGGTCCACCTGCGGGCACGCCGGCCGACGACGAAGGTATCGCCGAGGGGCGACAGGACGTTCACGAGCAGGAGAGCGGCAAACGCAGCCGGAACGGCGCTTCCGGCCGTCCGGAGAAGCGCATATAGCAATGCATATAGAATACCGGCGGGAACGCGCATTTCCGGCGTGCGCGGCAGAGAGTAGACGTCCAGGCCGGCGGCGGCCAGCGCCGGCAGGAGCCCCGTCCCCAGCAGCATCCCGGCGGCGCCGGGACCGGCGTCGCCTCGAAGGCCGGCGACGATTCCGACGGCAAGCAATCCGACGAGGGCCCCCGCCGGCCATCTCGGATCGAGGGCGCGTCCCCGCAGGAGCAGCCACAAGCCGCACAGGGAGACGAGCATCGACGCCTCCCCGGGCAGGACCGGCATTTCCGCCAGAAGCGCGTGCGAGAGGGTGATCGTGCCGGGCGCGAGAGGGCAGACCGGTCCGAAGCTCGTCCAGCCTGAAAAACCGGCGGTCGGGCCGGGCCCGGGCATCATCATCGCACGTTCGAGGAACGCCGGGTATCCAGTTCCCGCGAAGACGACCGCGACCGCGAGCGGGTTCACGAGATTCCGCCCGTATCCTCCGAACAACTGCCGGGCGACGGTCTCGCCGAACACAGCGCCCGCGACAGGCACCCACCAGGGGATGGCCGGCGGCAGCGCGAGAGGGAGCATCGCCCAGATCAGGCAACCGCGTATCGGGGCGGATGCACCGCGAAGGCGTCCCCCGGCCAGCGCCGCAGCCTGGCCGGCAGCCGCGGCGACGACGCACAACGCGACGGTCCGCCAGCCGTACGCGGCCGCGGCGGCCGGGAGCAGGGCCAGCACATATAACAGCCAGTATTTTTCGAAATCGGGCCTGAACGCGCGGCCGCTCACGACGTCGACTCCTTTTTTCCGAGACCGGCGCGCGTTGCCGCGAAGACATCCCCGAGAGGCAGGCCGACCGGACAACGGGACTTGCAGGCATGGCACAGCCCGCAGCGCAGCAAGCCGATCGCAGCCTCCTCGGCCTCGTCGGCGCCGTGGAGAATCGCGTGGAACAGGATGTTCGGCAACAGGCCGCGCGGACACGCCTCGACGCAGGCGAGGCAGTTGATACAACGCGGATGTTCGGCCATGTCCGGCGATTATATCCGTATCTTCCGCCCGATATCAAGATCGCGATCGAACGAACCGCGGCAGTGGTATACTCGGAAGACCCCAGGAAAGGATGCCGAACACGATGGACACGAATCGACGCGGCAGGCGTTCCCTGCCCCTGACCCTGATCGCCCTCGCCCTTCTTCTTTTTTCAGTTACCGTCATGCCGGCAAAGGCGCAGACGGCCTCCGAACCTTTCACGGCCGTCACGGCGGCGTCGAAAGGCCAGACGGTGTATATTCCCATCTATTCGCACATCTTTTTCGGCGACACCACCGTCCCCTTCGACCTGACGGGCACCCTCAGCATCCGGAACACCGACATGAGCCACGCGATCATGGTGGTTTCGGCAAAATATTTCGATTCGGATGGAAAGCTCGTCAGGGAGTATCTCTCCTCGCCCATCCTCCTCGGGCCCCTCGCGTCGACCCACTGCATCGTTCCGGAAAGCGACAGGGCCGGCGGGGTCGGGGCGTCGTTCGTCGTCCGGTGGCGTTCCGCCGTTCCGGTCGCCCAGCCGATCCTGGAGGCCGTCATGATCGGCACCAAGGGCCAGCAGGGCATCTCCTTCATCTCCCGCGGCCAGACCCTCTCGGAATGATCTCCGATATCATCCTGATCCTGTTCGTCGGGCTCATCAGCGGCATCATCGCACGCCGTCTCGGGCAGCCGCTCTTCCTCGGCTACATTTTCGCCGGCGTCGTCGTCGGCCCGCACACCGGCGGCGTCACCGTCTCCGACATCCCGCAGATCGAACGCATGGCCGACATCGGCGTCGCGCTGCTTCTGTTCTCGCTCGGCCTCGAATTTTCCCTCAAGGACCTGCTCCCGATCAAAGGAGTCGCCGTCTGGGGCAGCATCATCCAGGTCGCCCTGACGTTCGGCTGGGGCTGGGGCATCGGCCGCTTTGCGGGCTGGACGAGCCCGGCATCGCTCTGGTTCGGCGCCGCCGTCGTGTCATCGAGCACGGCCGTCATTCTCAAGACCCTGACGGAGCGGGGGCACCTTCGTGCGCTGTCCGGCCGCGTCATGCTGTCCATGTCGATCGTCCAGGACCTGACGGTGATCCCGCTCATGATCCTACTCGACAACATGACGAAATCGGGAATGAGCATCGGCGCCGCCGTCACGCCGATCGCATATATCGCAGGCTTTCTGCTGCTGATGAAGCTGGTCGGCACCTATCTCACGCCCCGCTGGCTGCACTTCATCGCCCGCTGGAACTCACGGGAGCTCTTCATGCTCTCGATCGTCGGGCTTGGACTCGGCCTCGGGTACATCACCCACATCGCCGGGCTGTCGCTCGCCTTCGGGGCGTTCATCACGGGGCTCGTGCTCAACGAGTCCGATTACGGCCACAAGGCGCTGAGCGAGATGATCCCGATTCGCGACCTGTTCGGCCTGGTGTTTTTCGTTTCGGTCGGCATGCTCCTCGACCCCGCCCTTCTGTGGAGCAACCTCGGAACGATCGCCCTGCTGACCGCGACCATCTGTTTCGGAAGAGGCGCCATTCTCTCCCTCATCGCCTATCTCTTCGGCTACCGGCGCATCATTCCGGCGGCCCTGTTCTTCGGCATGCTTCCCATTTCCGAGATCGCGTTCGTGGTGATACGCTCCGGGCTCGCGACCGGCGCTCTCACTCATGATATATATTCTTTGATATTGAATACCGTCATTGTTTCGATGCTCCTCGGTCCCTTCGCGGCTGGACTCGCCTCCCCCTTCTATCGGAGGTTCCGCCGGCAACTTCCGGACGGTGACATCACCGCGATCAATCTTCCGGAAGACCCGCTCCAGGACCACCTGATCATCGCCGGCGGCGGGCGGCTCGGGCGTCACGCCGCCTCCGTCATGATCGAAAGCAAAACCCCCTTCGTCATCATCGAGCCGTTGTACCAGTCTTTCACCGCGCTCAAGTCCCTCGGCCTCCCCGTAATCTACGGAGATCCCTTTCAGGAAAGCGTCCTCGAGGTTGCCGGCCTGTCCCGGGCGCGCGTCGTTCTCTGCACCGATGGAGATCTCGAGGAGATGCGCCGGATCGTCGCGCTCCGTGCCGCGGGCGGCTTTTCGTTCCGGGCCGTGGCGCGGGCCGAAACCCCGGAAGACCGGTCGGCCCTTCGCGAAGCCGGCTTCAACGACGTCGTTTTCCCCGACCTCGAAGGCGGGCTTGAGATGGCGCGCCAGGGCCTTTCCGCGATGCGTCTGCCGCCGGCCGACATCACCGCCTGCCTCGAGCGGGTGCGAACGGCGTCGGTGCCGGCCTCGGGGGCCGAAGGGTGACGCTCCGCCTCTGAACGCCCCCTACGCCCCGAAGATCCGGGAATGTTCGACCTTCTTCACGATGCCGTAGAGAGGCTCGTTTTCCTCGTGGAGATGGAGAACCAGAAACTGGCCGGGAAGGGGGACCTCGCCCGCGATCCGCTCGCTGAGCTTGCGGCCCTCTTCCGCCGCCCCGTCCCACATCCGAAAGAACGAGGTCGAAAGCCGCAGGCAAAGCACGTACAGAGGGGGTTCCTGGCAATAGGTCAGTTTCCGCCTCACGAGATACGCCTCGCTCAGAAACTCGTATCTCTTCAATGCCTCGGAAATGTCTGCCACGACGTTCGAAGCAAGGCCGTGCGGCAGGTAGACGTCGGAGAACGGCAGCGTTTCCCGCTCCTCCTGGTCTTTCACCAGGATCTGCAGCCGCGATTTCCGCCGGAGCAGATACGGCTCGGCCTCTTCCCGCATCCCGCGTTCGTAGAAGAAATCGATGATGAGGCCGCAACCGTTCAGAACGGCGTCGGGATCGGCATTCATAGCTTTATCTATATATGCTACTCCGCTAAGATCTCCCCGACGAAGGAGAAGGCGGCCCATTCCATAACACACCTGAGGATGATCGGGAGCGGTTCGGACGAGTTCGAGCAGCAGTGGTTCCGTCGCCTCCACGCCGTGGAGCTCCCCCACGTGCCGAAGCCGTTCGACAGCCTCGTCGATGCCGAATCGGCCGGCCTTCTCCAGCGTCTCGAGCTCCGCAAGACGGCTGATTGCCCCGACCCCGTTCCGATGGGCCTCCGCCCATGCATCCGCGACGTTTTCCCGCCACTGCGCCGAAAGCATCCTCTCGATGCGCCTCCCCGCCTCGCCCGGGAAAAACACGTCTGCGGCGCAAGGGCCCATGAACGGGTGATACCGGACATCCGATGAGCCCAGCACGGCAAGTCTGTCGGACAAGGCAGGATGGGTGTCGCCCCCTCCGGTCCTGAAACATCGGGCCTTACGCGACCATTTTTCGGCGTTTTCTTCGGGAATCGGCTCTGCAAGAGCCTGGCGCATGCGGGCGAAGACGTCGTCGGGCGGCGCTTCCAGGGTGAGCGACAGGTCCTTCAGCTTCGGCCAGAAGCCGTCGTCCAGATGAGCCTCGAGCACCACGGTCGAAAGGAGCGTCTCGGCCGTAATCCGGGCGCCGGTCGCCCGGGCTGCCATCCGATCGGCGGCAAACTCGTGTTTCCGTGCGAGAACGAAGGTGTACGCCCCGAACGAGGGGGCATACCAGTTGAAGAACCATCTGAACAGGCCCGTTCCCCACTGGCCGTTCGCTTCGAGCGCCGTCATCAGGCTGAACCAGGTCTGCCGTACGCGATAGACCCAGGCAGCGAACCGCCCGTGGGCGCCGGAGAGATGTCCGAACTCGTGAGCGAGCACTGACGTGACGCCTTCCGGGGAGAGAGCGAGAAGCAGGGGCCACCCGAGGACGAGATAGTTTCGCGGCCAGCCGAAGATGCCGAAGCGCGGGATCTGGACGACGCCCGCATTGAATTCGAGCGTCAGGAGAACGACGTCGATGTCGGGTGTTTTGAGCGTGCGTTTCAGGTTCTCGACAACGGAACGAAGCTTTGGGGCTTCGCCGAGATCGACGTGGAGTCCCTCCGGCGGCGGAAGGCTGACCCAGAGCGACCGGAGGATGATCCAGCCAAGGGGAATCAGCACGCCGAGCACCTTCACGACGACGTAGGCCGAGCCGTGCACGGAAACGGCCGCCGCCACGAGCGCTGCGATCACGCCGACGATACCCAGCAGGACGCCCGCGATGAAGAGATAGCCCGACATGGCCAGGCCGATCACCTTCAGCCGGTACCAGCGCGGATGTTCCGCCGCCTCTCTCTCGAGCCTCGATGAAAAGGCCTCGAACTGTGTCTCGTCCATCTATATATTGTCCACTATTACAAACTCCGAACGTCCGGCAACGGAGTCGTCAACCGCTTCGGGAAGTATGGCACATCCCCCGAACGGCGCAACTGACCAATTTTTGAACATTTTGTCGCAAGGGGCTAAAGAAACCACCCCGGGCGTGCCGATATAGGTAAGGGGAAGTGTTTTTCATCTCAAGGACGAACCATACGCACTCAAGGAGGAGTCTATGGCAACATCTGCCATCATGCGTTCCCAGGCCTTTTTCGAGGCGAAACTCACCCAGAGGACCGTCACCATTCTCGGCTCGGAAGACGGCAAAACGTCTTCCCGGGCGTCTCAGCCCCCGTCTTCCGATCGCCTGGAACTCTCGTCCTTCAGTTCCCTCCGAGGAACGATCGAGACGTTCAAATCCGGGAGCACGGAAGGCGCCAGACTGGACATCACGTTCAGCATCCCGCAGGATCGGGTTTCTTCCGGTGTCGGCGACGGCAAGGCGAGCCGCGATTTCGACCTGATGCTCCGCATGTTCGCCAGGGACGAGGAGGACTACGCCCGCCTGAAGTCGCGGTTCGAGGAACTCCTCGGACTGGCATCCGGCCGTTTCGAGAGCGACGGAAGCGTGGGCTCGTCTTCCTCCGGGGAGTTCGTGGCCCAAGCATCCCAGCCGACGGGGAGCGATGAAACGCTCAGCCGGGAAGAGCTTCTGAAGCGGAATCTGGAAGTCGCGGAAGCGTTCGTCGCGCGCGTAGAACGTCGCCAGGTCGAGGTCCGCGTCCAGGTTGCCCGCGCAGGCGGCCAGCTCGACGTTCAGCAGATCGACCTGAAACAGGCCGATCCGCTGGTGCTCGATCTCGCGGGAGACGGACTCGATCTCGGCGAAGCCGGAGAAGCGGCGACATTCGACGTCAATGCGGACGGCACTCTCGACAAAACGGGATGGGTGCGCGGCGACGATGCGTTGCTGGTCTACGATCGAAACGGCAACGGGCTACTGGACGACGGGAGCGAGCTTTTCGGCGATCAGAACGGCTCTCCCAACGGGTTCGCCGAGCTGTCGAAGTATGACGGCAACCGCGACGGCCGCATCGATTCGAAAGATTCGATCTTCAAGGCGCTGAAGCTGTACCGCGACCTGAACGGGAACGGCCGCGTCGACGCCGGCGAACTGCAGAGCCTGGCCCAGAGCGAGATCGTATCGCTCAATCTTCGCTTCCTGCGTGAAACGGCGAAACTCAACGGCAACAGCCTCCTGCTTCGAGGAAGTTTCGAACGCGCTGACGGCACGATCGGCAGGATGGACGACGTGCTCTTCGGCTTCCGCGACGCGAAATGATCCTGGAATGTTGAAATCCGATTTTCGCCATTGCGATGTAGGGGCGGGTTTCAAACCCGCCCCTACAGCCCATGCGCGAAGAACATCTGAAACGCTTGCGTCTGCCCTCCCTCTCAGAAGTGTTTTGAACGACGTGAGAGGGGGTGTATACTTCCCATGTGAAAAATTGGATCAGGGAACACCCGACTCTTGCCGGAATCTTTGCGTTGTTGGTCGGCGCGGCGATCTGGCTGCCTTCCTTCCACCTGCTATTTCTGGAAGATAGCAGCAGATATATGAGCGTCGCGGGCGTTCCGCCGAAAGCGCGGGCGCTGGCGGCCAGTCATATCGCGATCTGGTCGGACGAGGTCGGGCAGCGGGCCGAGATCGAGCGGATGCGCGGCCGGAACGCCGAGTGGGATTTCATGGCCCGCAGTTTCTTCGTCTGGTCTCTCGCGAACATGGCGCTTCGCGACCCGCAGACGGCGTCGACGACGCTTCCGATCATGGACCGCATCATCGACGAGACGGTTCGTCTCGAAAAAGAGCAGGGCCACTTTTTCTTCCTGATGCCCTATGCGCAGGCGGCCCCCTTCCGGCACCAGCCTGTTCGCAGCATCTTCCTCGACGGGGAGATCGCCCTCATGATGGGGCTTCGCCGGCTCGTCTCGGAGCGCGAGGAGTACCGGACCCAGATGCTCGAGCGCGTCGGGGTCATGGCCGGGCGAATGGAACAAAGCCCCGTCATGTGCGTCGAGAGTTATCCGAACGAGTGCTGGCTCTTCTGCAACTCGGTCGGTCTCGCGGCGATCAGGGTTTCGGACCATCTCGACGGCACCGATCACGGCGACCTCTTCAAACGCTGGGTCGCGACCGCCCGCGCGAAACTGGTCGAACCGAAGACCGGCCTGCTGAACTCGGCGTTCACCCTCGACGGCGATGTTCTCGACGGTCCCGAAGGCTCGTCGATCTGGCTCGCCGCCCACTGTCTCTCGCTGATTGACCGTGAGTTCGCCGCCGACCAGTATCGACGGGCGCGCGAACGGCTACGGAACCGGATCGTCGGCTTCGATTACGCCTACGAGTGGCCGCCCGAATGCCCCGGCTCGGGCGACGTCGATTCCGGCCCGATTCTTCCGCTTCTCGATCTCTCGGCCGGCTCGACCGGTCTCGCGTTCGTCGGCGCGGCCGAGTTCGGCGATACCGAGTATCTTCGCGGCCTTCACGCGGCGCTCGAACTGGGCGGTTTCCCGATCAAATCCGGCGACAGGCTCAAATACTGCGGCAGTAATGCCGTCGGCGACGCCGTGCTGCTCTATTCGATGACGCTCGGCCCCGCCTGGCGCAGGATCACGGAAACGGGAGGGAACCGGTGAGCATCTGGAATCGGCTGACGAGCAGTTTTTCCGGCGCACCCTTCTTCTCGCCGCGCGGTTTTCTCGACAGGGCGTTGATGCTGTTCCTGCTGTTCGCGATTTGCCATCTCGCCGGGCTTCGCGAGTACACCTGCATCATCAGCGGCACATCCCCGACCGGAGACCCCGCCGACACCGCCGCGAGCATGCTCGGCATCGCCTACTTCGCAACCTACTCCCTGGCCCTTCTGGCCGCGCCGGTCTTCGTCATCGCCGCTGCCCTGCTGAAACTCTTCGGGGCCGGGACACATCCCAGATACGACTCGTCTTGTATGTTCAGTTGGGGGTGTTAACGTAGATGTTGAATTTGGGT